>JBCDFK010000001.1:0-32519 GCA_039178065.1 Pseudomonadota bacterium
CGGTCATATGGTTTTCTGGTCCATGATAATCTTGGGAATACAGCGACCAATGATCGCAGACCGGGTATGGTTTATTGACGCGCTGCAAGCACTGAAAAGCCTCCACCAACGCCTAAGACCTTACTAAACGAAAACTAAATACTGAGTTTGCGGCAGGTGCGGTTGCGGCCAACAACTGGTTGGGCCTTTCTATGATAGCTTGACTATCGGGTGCGGCCGTTGATTAGTGTCCAGCATGACCACTGAACGAAAAGACATTCACAATTCTGACGTTCCACTTGTTTGCCGCTCGTGCGAAGCACGTCATCGCGGCGTGTGTGGCGCATTGAATGAGCAACAGCTGGTTGAATTAGCTAAGCATACCCATAAGTCCACTCATAAACCTGAAGAAGAATTGTTTGCAGCGGAGAGCAATTCAACACATTACTCAAACGTTTTACGGGGTGTAGTGAAGCTCACAAAACTGATGCCAGACGGACGGCAGCAAATAGTGGGTCTGCAGTTTTCGCCTGATTTCCTGGGGCGTCCATTTGAAAAGACAAATAAGCTTGATGCACAGGCCGCCGACGGCGTCGAATTGTGTTCGTTTCCTAAAACGGTTTTAGACAATCTGATCAAAAAATCGCCGGAGCTTGAACACAAACTATTTGAGCAAACACTGCGAGAGCTCGATGAATCACGCGAGATGATGCTCACACTTGGTCGCAAAACAGCCGCAGAGAAGGTGGCGACTTTTCTCCATCGTCTGGCAACTCACATAGATCCCGAGCTTGACCATACCAATGGCCCAATCGAGTTTGATCTCGCGCTTAAGCGCGCCGATATTGCAGACTACTTAGGTTTGACCATCGAAACTGTCAGCCGCCAAATGACGAAATTGCGCAAAGCCGGCATTATCGACATTGAAAATAATCGTCACATCCGAATTCCAGATTTGGATCGTATATTGGATGCGACCGAAAACTAGCAGTCCGATTACACCGCTTGCGAAAACTTTTGTTTGGCTGGTGCGAAATGTGCATCGAACCATGAAGCGACAATTCGCGTGAATGCGCGCGCATGCTCGGGAACAGAAAAGACACCGTTTTCCAGCTCACAAAGATCTAAATTGTCGTCGCGATAGGCGGCCGAAACTTCCGCTATAAGTGTAGGGCAGCTTCCGCCAAAGAGCCTTTGCATTTGGCTTAAATCGACACGCAAATCGCACATGAGGCGTTCGATAAAATAGGCCAGCATTTTGTCATCGTTTGACAGTCGATAACCCTTGTTTGCAGTTAGCTGACCTTCTTTGATCAATGCTTGGTACTGTCCAGTTGCAACAATGTTTTGGATGTAGCCGCCTTCAAAATAGCCAATTGATGAGGCACCTATGCCAATCATCGTTCTAGCGTTATCAGTTGTGTATCCTTGGAAATTCCTTCGTAAAAGCCCAGCGTTAGCTGCCACTGCCAATTTATCTGTTGGCTTTGCAAAATGATCAATCCCAATGGCCTGGTAGTCATTGGATCGAAGCAAATCTGAACCCTTAGAGGCATGCGCAAACCTTTCCTCTGGCGTAGCAAGATCTTCCTGATTAATCATTTGCTGGTGTTTTTTAAGCCAAGGCACATGGGCATAACCAAAAAGGGCAATGCGGTCAGGTTGCAAAGATACACATTGATCCAATGTAGAAAGCAAACGCGCTTCGGTCTGCAACGGCAGTCCGTAAAGCGCATCCATGTTGATCGAACTGACATCAATCGAGCGGAGTTTATCAACGACCATTTGAGTATCGGCGAATGATTGCGGTCGATTGATCGCTTCTTGTACTTCCTGATGGAAATCCTGCACACCGATACTTGCGCGCGTGATTCCTATGGCCTTGAGGCCCTCAAACATTTCGGCATTCGAATCGGAGGGATCTATTTCCACACTGACTTCGGTTTCTGCACCAAACTCAAAAACCGTCTCCAACTCAGCACGCAAGCGCGCCATGTCATCCTTTACGAGAAGGCTTGGGGACCCACCACCCAGATGGAGTTGGGAGATTGGCTGGCGAGTCCCCATGCGTTGCCTGAGCAAGGCAATCTCGTCAATGAGATGGTCTACATAGTCAGAAATCGGCTGATAACGCTGCGTATGTTTGGTGTTACAGCCACAAAACCAGCACAATCGATCACAAAACGGGATGTGAATGTACACTGACACCGGCTCGTGCCCTTCAAGACTATCAAACATTTCATTCATAAGTGCCGGGCCCATACCCGCTTTGAACTGCGGCGCAGTTGGGTAGCTGGTATAACGCGGCACAGCACCTTGGTACTGCTTTATGACGGATGCAGCACTGATCATGACTTTGCCCCAGCAGTTAACATGGGTAAAATATGGTCTCGCTCAAAAGCGATATGCCGACGAAGACCCTCAAAGAAGCCACGCATCATATAACCCGCTTTTTCAAAATTTTCTTGTTTACCGCCGGCAATCTCGCGCAAGCACTCGGTCACTTCTTCGGCGAAACTCTCGTCTTCCAAATGTTCGCCATGCAACCTATCTAAAACATGTTCAAGTTGACCATCTTGATCTTGTGTTTCCTTCAGCACGCCGAAAAGAGTTTCCTCTTCAAAACGATGCGCTGCATGAACGAGCGGAATAACTGACATGGCCATTCTCAAGCATCGCTGCGGATCAACATCCTCTGGGAAACTATCGGCTATGTCTTCCAAGGCATTACAAAGCGCGTTTTGTTTATCCAAATAGGCAGCTAACTCGTTTGCTATTACCTGCGTTGACGGCTCAGTCTCGGTATCGGTCTCGAGCAGTTGTTTCATAAAAGTCTCCGATCGCGGGCGCGCTTTTGATTTGGATAACGCGGCTCATAGTGCTCGACTTTCCTCGTTGCTCCTTGATTCAGATCAAAGCCCCACAACCAAACACGAGTCATTCAGTGTTTGTGGAAGACTGTGCGATCTCGAGCGCATTTTTTTCGCGTTTGTTTACTAAGGGGAATCCCATGAATTACGGAACGCCAGTGATTATCACCGGTTTCGGTGCCTTTATCGCGCTACTCGCCGCGGCCTTTGCGCAAGACACACTATTCGCCCAGCATATGGGACTAGTGTGCGCCGTTTTAGCGATTTCAACTATCGTACTTTTGCGCATGGTGAACTTCGAAGCCAAGCCCAAGCCACAAGACTTAAAACACGAATATATGGATACGGTTATTCGTTACGGCGTAATTGCCACAGCCTTTTGGGGAGTGGTTGGCTTCTTGGTGGGGCTCATTGCGGCTACACAGCTCGCTTGGCCAGAACTTAACTTCGGACCCTATCTCAATTTTGGGCGTCTAAGGCCTCTCCACACATCGGCGGTCATCTTTGCTTTTGGTGGCACTGCGCTGATCACCACGGCATTTTATGTTGTGCAACGCACCTGTCGCGTACGGCTTTGGGGCGGCGGGCTCCCCTGGTTCGTTTTTTGGGGCTATCAACTTTTCATATTCATGGCGGCCACCGGGTACCTTCTTGGTATCACGCAAGGTAAGGAATATGCCGAGCCAGAATGGTATGTCGATCTATGGTTGACGATTGTTTGGGTCGTATTTTTGCTGGTCTTTCTTGGCACCCTCGTCAATCGAAAAGAACCGCATATCTATGTAGCTAACTGGTTCTTCTTATCCTTCATTGTCACTGTGGCGATGCTGCATGTGGTCAATGGTCTTTCTATGCCCGTCTCATTTTTGGGCTCAAAAAGCTACTCGGCTTTCGCTGGTGTTCAAGATGCGCTGACGCAATGGTGGTACGGTCACAATGCGGTAGGCTTCTTCCTAACAGCGGGCTTCCTGGGCATGATGTATTACTTCGTGCCTAAGCAGGCCAATCGCCCGATTTACTCCTACCGCCTGTCAATCATCCACTTCTGGGGTTTGATCTTCCTCTACATTTGGGCGGGTCCACACCACTTGCACTATACTGCGTTGCCAGATTGGGCCCAAACTCTCGGTATGGTGTTCTCCATCATGCTTTGGATGCCTTCTTGGGGTGGCATGATCAATGGTTTGATGACCCTCCAAGGGGCTTGGGACAAAGTCCGGACGGATCCGGTTCTTCGCATGATGATCATCAGTTTGGCATTCTATGGCATGTCCACGTTTGAAGGGCCAATGATGTCCATCAAGGCGGTCAATTCATTGTCGCACTATACTGACTGGACCATCGGCCACGTGCACTCTGGCGCCCTTGGTTGGAACGGTATGATCACGTTTGGTGCGCTGTATTTCTTGACACCACGCCTTTGGGGTCGTGCTCAGCTTTACTCGCCACGTATGGTCAACTGGCACTTCTGGCTCGCGACACTGGGTATCGTTGTCTACGCGGCGGTTATGTGGGTGTCCGGTATCACGCAAGGTTTGATGTGGCGTGAATATGATGCCCAAGGCTACTTGGTCTACTCATTCGCAGAGAGCATTGAGGCTATGCATCCTTACTATGTGATGCGCGTCATTGGCGGCCTTCTCTATCTGAGTGGTGCCATCGTGATGGCTTACAACTTGACCATGACCATTCTTGGCAAAGTTCGCGATGAAGAGCCGTTTGCAGCCACCTCAAGATTCAATCCAGCAAGCGACAAACCGCTTGTGCCTGCAGAATAGGAGCCTGGGATTATGTCAAGTTTTACACATAAATTCCTGAACAAACACGCCAAGCTTGAGCGCAATGCTTCCTTGCTATTGGTATTCTCATTGCTTGCGGTTCTTGTGGGCGGGATCGTTGAAATTGTGCCTCTGTTCTATCTGGAGAACACGATTGAGGAAGTTGACGGCATGCGGCCTTATACGCCGCTGGAGTTAAAAGGCCGGAACATCTACGTTCGCGAAGGTTGCTATGTTTGCCACAGCCAAATGATACGTCCATTCCGTGATGAAGTTGAGCGCTACGGACATTACTCATTGGCCGCTGAATCGATGTATGATCACCCGTTTCAATGGGGGTCAAAGCGTACCGGACCGGATCTGGCACGTGTTGGCGCGCGATACTCCAACGAATGGCATGTCCAGCATCTGAACAATCCTCAAGAAGTCGTGCCTGAATCAATTATGCCGAAATATGCTTTCCTTGGCCAAACCGATTTGGATATCGAAAACATGGAAGCGCACCTAAGGGCCAATCGTGTGGTCAACGTGCCATACACTGACGAAATGCTGGAAAATGCTGAGGCAGATTTGAAAGCCCAAGCCGATCCTGATGCGGATTGGAGTGGACTGGAGGAGCGTTACCCGAAGGTCGTTCTTGGTGACTTTGACGGTGATCCCAAACGTCTGACTGAGATGGATGCGTTGGTGGCTTATCTGCAGATGCTTGGCACATTGGTTGATTTTTCAACCTATGAGCCAGAGCTCAACGAGCGATAGGAGGCAAAGATGGATTCTACATACCAAACCATGCGTACATTCGCCGATAGTTGGGGCCTCGTTTACATGTTCGCGATCTTTTTATTCGTCGTCGTTTGGACCTTCCGCCCGGGCGGAAAGAAACACAGCGATGATGCAGCCCAAATTCCATTCAAAGAGGACTAGACGATGGCTGAAAAAAATGAAGTTGACGAAATCTCCGGCATCGAGACAACGGGCCATGAATGGGATGGAATTAAAGAACTCAACAACCCGTTGCCACGTTGGTGGTTGTGGACATTGTATGCAACGATTGTGTTTGCGATCGGCTACACAATAGCCTACCCGGCTTGGCCCGGCATAACAGGTGCCACAAAGGGCGTGTTAGGTTGGTCCAGCCGCGCGGACGTGGCTGCCGATATTGCGGCGGTGGAAGCTGGTCGGGCGGAACTTGCGACAAAACTCGTCAGCACAGAATTGACCGAGGTGAGCAGCGATCCAGATCTGTTGCAATTTGCGGTCGCTGGCGGGAGTTCAGCCTACAAAGTTTATTGTTCTCAGTGCCATGGTTCTGGTGCCGCAGGCGGCGATATCTATCCGAACTTAGTCGATGATGATTGGATTTGGGGTGGTAAAATTGATGATATTCACCTGACACTCATGCACGGCATTCGCCACCCAGGCGACGACGATACGCGCTTCAATGAAATGCCGCGCTACGGTGCTGACGAAATACTAGAACGTGATCAAATTATCGACGTTGCTTGGTATGTTCGCCAGATTTCCAACCAGGAGTTTGAAGCCGAAGCTGCGGCACGCGGACAAACGGTCTATGCAGATAATTGCGCTGCTTGTCATGGCGAAATGGGTGAAGGCATTCGGGATTTAGGCGGCCCTAGGCTCAATGATGCCATCTGGCTGTACGGTGGTAGCCATGAAGAGATCGTTGCGCAAATTAACAATCCGAAACAAGGTGTTATGCCTGCCTGGTCAACGCGTTTACCGGAGGTCACGGTTAGGCAGCTTGCACTTTATGTTCACAGTCTTGGCGGCGGTGAGTAGCTCGAAGCATCACCAGCAAGCCAAAGCTCGGCCCGCATTTCCCCAAAAAAGTGCGGGTCGAGCGCAATCATAATTGATGCAGATCAAGGTCGGACAGCGAGTCTTTGTGCATAAATCGCTTTATGAACATGGGCGGTAATAGCCGTTCAATCCAAAACCAGACCTCACGGGTGAAAACGAAGTGGCAGATACATTGCCCGGCGCTGAACCGGAAATCCAACTTTATGAGGCGCGCAAGAAGATCTTTCCCAAGCGGACGAAAGGTACGTATCGACGCTTGAAGTGGATCATCATGGCCATCACTCTGGCGATCTATTACATCACACCATGGTTGCGCTGGGATCGTGGTGAATTTGCACCCGATCAAGCAGTGTTAGTCGATATTGCAAATCGTCGCTTCTATGCATTCTTTATCGAGATTTGGCCGCAGGAATTCTATTTTGTCGCGGGTATGTTGGTTATGGCTGGCATCGGCTTATTCCTCGTAACTTCGGTCGTTGGTCGTGCATGGTGCGGTTACACCTGTCCGCAGACTGTTTGGACTGATTTGTTTCTGGTCGTTGAACGCTTCTTTGAAGGCGATCGAAATGCCCGCATGAAGCTTGATGCAGGGCCATATACATTCGACAAAATTCGCAAACGCGTCTTAAAGCACACAACATGGTTGCTGATTGCGGTGGCAACGGGCGGCGCTTGGATTTTCTACTTTGCTGATGCGCCAACACTTCTAGTGGATTTGTTCACTGGTCAGGCGGCTGGCGTTGCCTACGCCACCGTCGCAATACTCACCGCAACAACTTATATTTTTGGCGGCCATATGCGCGAGCAGGTCTGCAACTATATGTGCCCTTGGCCGCGTATTCAGGCCGCCATGCTAGATGAAGATTCGCTGGTTGTTACTTATAATGACTGGCGCGGCGAACCCCGTACACACGGCAAAAAGAAAGCAGCTGCAGCGGGCGAACCTGCCGGCGATTGCGTTGATTGCAATGCCTGCGTCGCCGTATGCCCCGCCGGTATCGATATTCGCGATGGCCAGCAAATGGAGTGCATTACTTGTGCGCTTTGTATTGATGCCTGCGATGACATTATGGGTAAGCTGGGCAGAGAGAAGAGCCTAATCTCTTATTCCACGCTGCACGACTACAATGCCAATATGAAACTGGCGACAGAGCCAAAGACCGGCAATATAAATCCAGATCTAATTCGTGGCACTGGCGGAGGCTTTATTAACGATATCCGGCACTTCCAACCAAAAATATTCCTTCGCCCACGGACGCTAATTTATGCTGCCATTTGGTGTATGCTCGGCCTAACTCTGCTCTATGGCTTAGTCACCCGTGACCGTTTGGGTGTGAATGTGCAGCATGATCGAAATCCTATTTTTGTGACACTGAGCGACGGTTCAATCCGCAACGCCTACACCGTAAAGGTGCTCAATATGCACCTGGAACCTCGCAATATTACACTCTCGCTGCGTGATTTGCCCGGCGGCCGCATGTCTATCAATGGGGTAGAGCCAGCCGAAAGTACGCAGTTCAATATTGAAGTGAAGCCAGATCAGTTGCGTTCACTTCGCGTATTCATTCGCCAATCTGCCGGGTTTGTGGAACCAGGTGCGACTGACTTCCAATTATTGGTCGAAGATAAACAATCCAACGAGCGCGATATTTACAACGCTAAATTTGAAGCTCCCGAAGCAAAGTAAGGTAATAATCATGCGACTAGCAAAAGCGATATTTGCGCCGAAGGAATTTACCGGTCGGCATATGTTCGGTGTATTGGCTCTGTTCTTCGGGACCATCATTACAGTGAATTTGTTTCTTGCCTACAGCGCAGGGTCAACCTGGACCGGACTTGTTGTGAAAAACACCTATGTTGAAAGTCAAAAGTTCAACGAGCGCACGGAGGCTTTCAAAAAGCAGGCGGCAATGGGTTGGCAATATGATGTTGCTTACGACGATGAAGAACTTTCAGTGTCTCTCCTGGACTCATTTTCTGACCCGATAAAGAATGCCATTGTGGTCACAGAAATTGGCAGGCCCGTGCAGGAAGGCGAAGATCAAATTTTGCAGATGACAGAAGCGGGCAATCGCTACAGTGCTACCGCAGAACTTGGACCGGGCTTATGGCGCGCGCGTATCAAAGTGATTGGGCCACTTGGCGAGCAATGGCAACGTACGATGCGATTTTCCATCTTCAGTGATGGACGCTTAGTGCCGGAAAGCAGCTGATAAATGACTTGTTGCACTGTCAATGTTCCAAAACAGCCTATTGAAGCAGATACAAGTCGCTTCAGAAAATACGAGACGTTTTTGCATGCTGGGCATGAGAACCCTGACCACACTATCCGCTATGTGATTTCGGTACCTGGCATTCATTGCGGTGTGTGCATTGCAGCCATTGAAAACGGTCTTGAGCACAAACACGGCATCGTTAGTGCAAGAGTAAATCTCACACTCAAACGCCTCAATCTTCAGATCGACGATACTGCGGATTTGACCGATATCTTATCAACTGTCGAGGATCTTGGGTTCGACGTTTATCCCATTGATATGGGCGATCTGGCTGAACTGGAAACTGAACGGCAATCTACGCAATTATTGAAAGCAATGGCCGTCGCAGGTTTTGCATCAATGAACATTATGCTGCTTTCGGTATCGGTATGGTCTGGTGCAGAAAATTCCACCAAAGATCTGTTCCACATTATATCAGCCATCATCGCAGTGCCGGTCGTTATCTACTCGGGTCAGGCGTTCTATCGTTCGGCCTTTGGTGCGTTGAAAGCCGGCCGTTTGAACATGGATGTGCCCATTTCGCTTGCGGTTTTATTGGCGCTCGGCATGAGTATCTTCGAGACCATGTCTGGTGGCGCGGAAGCGTATTTTGATGCGGCGACGATGCTGCTGTTCTTCTTGCTCATCGGGCGTTACCTCGATCAGAAAATGCGAGAGAAGGCACGCAATTCGGTCATTGCACTTTCAAATTTAGCTGCCAAGGGCGCCAACCTTGTCATGCCAGACGGTGGTTTGTCTTACATTCCAGCAGACGAAATTGAGCCAGACATGTTGCTGCGTTTGCGACCAGGTGACCGCGTGCCAGCCGATGGTGTTATTACCAGCGGCACAACCGAATTCGACCGGTCTCTGGTAACTGGAGAAAGCGATCCACTTGAAGGTAAGATTGGCCAGTCAATTGAAGCTGGCGCACTCAATCTTACAGGCGTTATCGATTTGAAGGTGCGCAAGTCTTCAGATGAGTCCTTCCTGGCTGAAATCGGTCGAATGTTGGAAGCTGCAGAACAAGGCCGAGGCCACTACACGCGCATCGCAGATCGCATGGCGCGTATCTACGCTCCAGCGGTTCATCTGCTTGCACTGATTACATTTATGTTCTGGCTATGGACAACGAATGGTGACTGGCACACCTCATTGACCATCGCGATCGCGGTGTTAATCATCACCTGTCCATGCGCCCTGGGATTGGCTGTGCCGGTAGCGCATGTGGTGGCAGCATCACGCCTGATGAAAGAGGGTATATTGATGCGCGATGGTGGTGCTCTGGAAAGACTTGCTGAAATTCGAAGCGCTGCATTTGATAAGACCGGCACGCTGACAACAGGAACGCCAAGTGTCACCGAAATGGCTTCGATGAATGATGAGCAAATATCTATTTTGAGCTCACTCGCCCAGGGCTCGAACCATCCGGCGGCGCGCGCTGTTGCGGCTCATCTGTCAAATTGCAAGACCAAACCATTGGATGTCCTGAATGAAGTGCCCGGCTATGGCATTGAGGGTGTCTGGAAGACAAGGCGCGTTCGATTGGGGCGCGCGAGCTGGGCAGCTGAGATTGCAGGTAAAATCTCCAGCGACAAAATTAGCGGTCTTGTATTTGCGATCGAGGGCCAGCAACCAGCATATATTCAGCTGAGCGAAAAAATCCGCAAAGGATCTAGAGATGCGATAGCTCAGTTGAGTTCTCTCAATATTCCATCAGAAATTCTATCGGGCGATGCCAGTCAGAAAGTAGCCGACGTTGCGCACAATATCGGCGTAGAAAAATACAGTGCTGAACAATTACCAAATGACAAATTCAATTATATGAACCAACGGGAAAAAGACGGTAATCATACGCTTATGGTTGGTGATGGTATTAATGATGCGCCAGCGCTCGCTGCCGCCCATGTTTCAATGGCACCTGCAACCGCTGCGGATGTTGGTCGTCACGCTGCAGACTTCATCTTTACGCGGAGCAGTCTGTCGGCGGTGCCTTTTGCGTTTCAGATGGCGCGGCGCACGCAAACCGTTATCAAGCAAAATTTTGGGCTAGCACTAACTTACAATATGATTGCTGTGCCGTTGGCTTTTGCGGGTTATGTCACACCACTCTTTGCAGCAATTGCGATGTCAGCTTCTTCAATATTGGTGGTTGCAAATGCAATGCGCCTGCAATCTGGTGTTAAAAAACCGATCTCAACTGGTAAAAAAACAAAACAATCGCAAAGTTATCAAGGTGAAAGGGTACCCGTATGAACCTTTTGATTTTTCTAATTCCCATTGCTTTGTTTCTAGGCTTTCTCGGTTTAGCTGCGTTTTTGTGGAGCTTGAAAACTGGTCAGTTTGACGATCCAGAAGGCGCTGCGCAGCGCATATTACAAAATGATGACTGAACGCTGGCATCGTCTAGGCGATTGCCAAAAGGCATTTCTGGCTGAATGGAGTTGATGTCGATCAATGCGAATTTGTGGGGCGGCTATAAGCTAGCTCCACGATCATATTTCCAGTGATCATGGAGCATAAACCGTCAAGCATTCCAACGACTTGACCTCTCTAAATCCAATTCCCGGAGGCCCTTATGCCTAAGCAAACAGTTTTTTTGATCGTTGATAAAGCCGCACCCGTAACATGCCTCAATGGCTGGATTGGAGCGGCGCAGGAACAAGACTTGCACCTTAGCGTTTTGGTTGTGGCTGTTGCCAGACCCATACCAACAACGGCCTTCGGCGGCATACCCTATGGCGGTATTGTGGTCACTGAAGAGTGGCAGAGTGGCATCAAACTAGACGCAGAAGCGCTGTCGGCAAAGGTACAAGAAATTGAAAGTGCAGTCTCTCAGGCCGGCATCTCGGCCAACGTTTATGGCTCGCATAGTGAATTGCCGTTGATGGCCGATGATATCGAACTCACCGCAGGAGTCAGCGATTTGGCGGCCATACCAGATGGCCATGCTCTTGAAAGTGCTACTCTGGAAAGAGCGATATCTGCGCTCATTTTTCAATCGCCCGTCGCAGTGGCGATCCATTCGACAGATCCAGTGGCTGTGCTTAATCCCAAAAAAGTATTTGTAGCCTGGAAGCCCGGTTTGCCTGCAGCACGCGCCATTCATGCAGCATTGCCACAACTACAAGGCGCTGATGAGGTCATCGTCGCCATCTTCGATCCGGACATGCGTGCGTCAAAAGATGGTGAAGACCCGTGCGCCGATGTGGCTACTTGGCTCAGCCGCCAAGGTTGCAAAGTCACTGTTCAGCAACTGGCTAGCGGCGGCAGGAGCATCGGCGAATGTATCAACGCGCATGCCAAACAAGCTGGTGCCGATCTGATCGTTATGGGGGCTTACGGGCATTCTAAGTTGCGTGAGCGCATATTCGGGGGCACCACGCATATGATACTCGATGAGGCGAGCAGACCAGTCTTGCTAGCTCACTAGTTAGATCACCGACAAAATGTGGCAGCAATGATGCTATGTGTTGAGCCGTTCCTCTGAACTATTTTCCAGCCTTGGTCACCACCAAAGCTGCTCCTTTTCATTGTTTGCTTTACTATCAACTTTCGGCAGTCAATGGGTGCTTCTGTTTGGAAAAGAGCAAAACTGCAACTCTGTGGACCTTTCAGAAAAAATTTGACTGCTTGGTAAAAAAATGCACTGCTACCGGAAATTGAAAGGATGACAAAGTGAAACAGATATACATCACAAGACGAGTACTGCTTGCAGTGCTTTTTGCATTCTCAACTCTGGCAACCACTGGCATGGCAGCAGCTGAGAAAATCAAAGTCGCGGCGATTTTTACGTTGCCTGTGGAACAACAATGGATCAGCCGAATTCATAAAGCGCTCAACACAGCAGCGGAGCGCGGCGACATCGACTACAGTTTTTCAGAGAATGTCGCGAACACTGACTATGAGCGCGTGATGCGTGAGTTTGCTGAACAGGGATCGCAACTGATTGTTGGCGAAGTTTTCGGACTGGAGCGCGCAGCGCGCAAAGTTGCAAAAGACTATCCTGAAACCGCATTTCTGATGGGCTCCTCTTTTGGTCCTGTTGCGCCAAATTTCTCAGTGTTTGACAATTGGATTCACGAACCTTCCTATCTGTCTGGCATGATCGCGGGAGCTGCGACTGAATCCAATGTGATTGGAATGGTCGGCGGATACGCGATCCCTGAAGTTAACCGCCTGATGCACGCATTCATGGATGGAGCGCGCGAAACCAATCCGGATGTTAAGTTCATCGTGAACTTTATTGACAGCTGGTATGACCCGCCCAAAGCCAAAGAAAGCGCCTTTGCCATGATGGATGCTGGCGCCGATATTATGTATGCAGAACGTTTTGGCGTATCAGATGCGGCTGTGGAACGCGGTGTCAAAGCGATTGGCAATGTCATCGACACATCTGGCGATTACCCCGGTACAATTATGGCGTCCGCGCTATGGCACATGGAAGCAACCATAGACAAAGCTATTGCCAATGTTGCATCAGGCAATTTTGAAGCGTCTGATTATGGCCAGTATAGCTTTATGGCATACGGCGGTGGATCTCTGGTGATGGACGAAAGCCTTGTTGCGGCTGAAGTCGTCGCAAGCGTTAAAGAGCGCGAAGCCGAAATATTGGATGGCTTGTTTCGGGTCAACGTGAATGACGACCGGCCGGTTTCGGACAATTAAGTTAAAGGGGCCGGCCAGGTGCCGGCCTCATTCCCATCATGAGAACAGTACTCAGCCTCAACGGACTTAGTAAGCGTTTCGGTTCTGTCATTGCCAATAATAATGTCACACTTACGCTCAAGCGGGGCGAGGTTTTGGCGTTGCTTGGTGAAAACGGAGCCGGCAAAACAACGCTCATGAATATGTTGTTTGGCCATTATCTCCCAGACGCTGGTACTATTGATGTGGCAGATGAAAACGGCCAGTTGCAATCGCTACAATTAGGGCATCCACAAGCCGCACTGTCCTCTGGCATCGGCATGGTGCATCAACATTTCACTTTGGCTGAGAACATCAGCGCAATCGACAATATCACGCTTGGATCCGAACGACTTTTGACGCTGAGGCGTGATCGCTCGGCGGCCAGACGAAAAATTGAATCGATCATGGAAAAGAGCGGATTGAATGCTCCATTAAATGTCCCCGTTGGGCGACTTTCGGTGGGTGAACGCCAACGCGTGGAAATCTTAAAAGCGCTATACCGTGATGCCCGCATATTGGTATTGGATGAACCAACAGCGGTTCTCACTCCGCAGGAAGCGGACATGCTTTTTGAAAATATCAAAGCAATGACTGCAGAGGGATTGTCGGTGATATTCATCTCCCACAAGCTGCGTGAGGTCCTGGCATTTTCTGATCGAATTGCAGTACTTCGCCATGGCGAAAAGGTGGGCGAGATGGCAACCGCTGATGCCGACGAAAAAACCATCGCACGGATGATGGTTGGCGCCGATACCCCTAAGATTGCGCGACAAGAAATGGCTGCGGGCGAGACGATCACGGAGCTAAAAGGCGTAACCGTATCTGGGCGCTCCAAACGCGATAGTCTAGAATCTGTCGACTTGACCGTGCGTGCGCATGAAATATTGGGCATTGCCGGAATTTCAGGCAATGGGCAAAGTGCATTGGCTAAATTGATATCCGGATTGGCAATTCCAACACGCGGCACGATCGAAATTGATGACCAAGCAATTACCAGTCCAAACCCCGCGTCGATGATATCGGCTGGTGTCGGCCGTATTCCGGAAGACCGGCACTATGAGGGCATTGTTGGTGCAATGACGGTGGCCGAGAACATGGTAATCGAACGCCTTAGCGACCCCGACATCCAGTCAAATGGGCTGCTACGTCGCGACGCCATCCAATCCAATGCGTCGACACTAACAAAAGAGTATGATGTGCGCGGCCCTGGGGTAACTGCCTCAGCGCAATTGCTATCGGGCGGAAACATTCAGAAGCTAATCCTCGCTAGGGTTTTTGATCGCGGACCGCGCGTCATTTTAGCAAACCAACCCACCCGAGGTCTCGACATGGGTGCCGCAGCCGAGGTCGGTCGCCGATTGCTTGAAGCGCGCGCAAGGGGCGCTGGAATTATTCTCATATCGGAAGATTTGGATGAAATTTTGGGTCTTGCCGATCGGATCGTTGTCATTCGAGACGGTAACTTGGTGGAAGCTGACAGCCAGGATCGGGAAAAGATTGGTATGATGATGGCCGGTGAAGCAGCATGATCAGAATCGAACCGCGCAACAACACATCAAAGACCTTTGCGTTTGGAATACCCATCCTTTCAGCAGTGCTCTCACTTGCCCTAGCTGCAATACCGTTGCTATTGGCGGGTGCAAACCCGATCGCCGCTTATGGCGAAATGATAAAGGGTGTCTTTGGATCTGTTTTCGCTGTTTCCGAAATGTTGACACGCGCAACGCCCCTTATCTTCACAGGTCTGGCCGCTGCGTTAGCGTTCCGAGCAAAACTTTGGAATATCGGGGCGGAAGGGCAGCTCTATTTGGGCGCGATGGCGGCGGTCGCCATTGGCTCGGGAGCGTTTGATATATCCGGTTTTATTTTGTTGCCCTTGATCGTGATTTTGGGCGCTGCTGCTGGTGCAGCGGGCATGGCGGCACCGACCTATTTGAAAACGCGGTTTGGCGCCGATGAAGTTGTTACCACTTTGCTCTTAAATTTCATCATCCTGATTTTTCTTCAGATGATGCTTGAAGGCCCATTGCAAGACCCGATGGGGCTTGGTTGGCCGCAATCAGCCCCTGTTCTGGACCAGGGCATGTTGCCACCCTTGATAGAGAGAATGCGCGTGCATTCCGGGCTGATAATCGCGCTTGTTCTTGCAGCCATTGCGCAGTTTATGCTGGCTCGCTCAGTGTGGGGTTTTAAACTACGGGCTGTTGGAGAGAACGCGGCGGCTGCAAAACATGCAGGCATTAAAGTCAACCGGTCACTGTTTGGCGTCGCGATTATATCTGGCGGATTGGCAGGATTGGCCGGCGTAAGCGAGGTAGCCGGTTTGAAAGGCTATTTGACCGCTGATCTATCTCCAGGTTTCGGTTACACAGGCATCGTGGTTGCCATGCTAGCCGGGTTATCGCCCCTCGGCGTTGTTGCAGCTGCGGTATTTATTGCCTCGGTTTTTGTCGGTGCAGATAGTATGAGCCGGGCAATGGGCGTATCATCATTCCTGGCCGACCTTGTGGTGTCGATGTCGCTGCTGTGTGTTCTCGTCGGTGGCTTTATTGCCAAGTATCGGCTCGTGCGTACCGATACAGGTAAGGTGGCAGCATGATGGATATTCTCAGCATCTTGATAAGCGAAAGCTTTTGGGCCGCTTCACTTCGGATCGCAACGCCGCTCATTTTCGGTGTGTTAGGCGCACTCATCTGCGAGCGCTCTGGCGTTCTAAATCTGGGTATTGAAGGTATTTTTGTGGTCGGCGCAATGTGCGGCTGGATGGCTGTATGGTTGGGCGCAGGTCTTTGGTCTGGCGTCTTGGTGGCTGCGCTTGCTGGCGCGCTATTTGGGCTTTTCCATGCAATTCTAACTGTCCCGCTTGGGCTTTCACAACATGTTTCAGGATTGGGTATTACGCTGTTTGCTACGTCCGTTAGTTACTTTACATATAGAACCACATTGCCCAATGTGTCTTCGCCGCCTCGTATCGAACCGTTTCAACCACTAGACATCCCCATCCTCTCTGACTTGCCGTTTATTGGTACGGTTTTATTCCAGCAAACTGCGATGACCTGGCTTGCTCTGCTTATGGTTGTTATCGTTTGGTATGTCATGAACCGCACTGCACTTGGTGTCGCAATCAAGGCCGTGGGTGACAATCCAGACAGTGTCGACGCCCAAGGGCTCTCAGTTTACGCATTACGCATGGGCGCTATTGTCGCTGGCTCAGCATTGATGGCATTGGGCGGTGCATTTTTAACAATGTCAGCCTTTGATGCTTTCTTCTTCGGCATGGTCAATGGGCGCGGCTGGGTGTGTATTGCATTGGTCATTTTTGCGAGCTGGCGACCGGGCAAAGCACTCTTTGGTGCCCTATTATTTGGTGCATTTGATGCGCTGCAAGTGCGCTTGCAAACCGAAATGGGTGCGCTCGTGCCTGGGCAAGTCTTTTTGATGGCACCCTATATTCTTTCGATCATTGCCCTAGTTGTCGCAGCTCGCAGCGCTGACTATCCTCGGGCACTGCTTACACCTTGGTTCAAAGGCCAACGCTAGGAGATTCTCTTGTTCGATTTGCTGGTTAAAAACGCGACATTGACCGATGGACAATCCGGAATCGACGTCGCTTGCCAGAATGGTAAGATCGTTGCTGTCGAAGCAGGTATTTCCGCCGAAGCACGCGAGACGATCGATGCTCAAAATTATCTTCTTTCGCCGCCCTTCATCGATCCACATTTCCATATGGACGCAACCTTGTCTCTTGGCACGCCGCGACTGAATATCTCTGGCACACTTCTGGAAGGTATTTCGTTGTGGGGCGAACTAAAGCCCGTGCAATCGGTTGAAGACATCATCGAGCGCGCGCTGCGCTATTGCGATCTGGCAGCTGCAATGGGGATTGGCGCGATCCGCAGCCACGTCGATACGTGCGATGATTCATTGAAGGGCGTCCAAGCTCTTCTGGAGGTGCGCGAAAAGGTGAAACCGCTCCTCGATCTACAACTTGTGGCATTTCCACAGGACGGCGTTCTGCGCGATCCTACAGCGATGCAAAACACAATTCGTGCGTTGGATATGGGCGTTGACGTTGTCGGCGGTATTCCACATTTCGAACGCACAATGGCTGATGGAGCTGAGAGCGTGAGGCTGTTGTGCGAGATGGCGGCTGAACGAAGTCTGATGGTTGATATGCATTGCGACGAAAGCGATGATCCGCATAGCCGGCATATCGAAAGTCTGGTCTATGAAACGCAGCGCCTTGGACTTCAAGGTCGCGTGGCTGGTTCTCATCTTACGTCGATGCATTCAATGGATAATTACTACGTGTCCAAATTGATTCCGCTGATGGTGGAAGCACAAGTCCATGCGATCCCCAATCCGCTTATCAACATCATGCTTCAGGGCCGCCACGATACTTATCCCAAACGGCGTGGTCAAACTCGAGTGCGCGAGTTGCGCGATGCAGGCATCGTCGTTGGTTTCGGCTCGGATTGTATGATGGATCCATGGTATTCCTTGGGTAAAGCGGACATGTTGGATGTGGCCTTCATGGGATTGCATGTCGGGCAGCTATCAAGTCGTGCAGATATGGCATGGTGTTTTGATGCGGTGACCGAGACATCCGCCAAGATTATGCAACTTGCAGATTACGGTGTCGCCAAAGGCTGCAATGCGAATTTTGTTCTGCTGCAGGCAACCGATAAGATCGAGGCCATTCGGCTTCGAGCCCATCGTCTGGCCGTGGTGCGTCATGGCAAAGTCATTTCAAGGTCAGATCCAGTTGTCCATAAGCTGACCAAAGCAAAAGATTCCCAGATATTGAATGAAGCATTCGTAGCCAAAAAATAAGCTTACAATCGTGAGCGAACCAGTCGCTGTGGTGTTCCGCTTTGGGTCGAGCTTCAGTTTCTGCGTAAAAATTGGGAAGACATCGAGCGCTTTTTGCAATGACCGGCTCCTATTGACCTACCTTGTTCCAGCTTTTGATGGGCAGATATGGGCATTGGGACGTTTGCCGCTTTCTACCAATATAATATTGGACACCGTTACGTGGCTCACGCCAAACTCATCAGCTAACGCAGAAACCGCCCCTCTATTTCTGGTACGTTTGGTCCATTTTTGGTAGATGGCCAATCGATCGGCCGGCGTGAGCCGACCACTTGGTTTTGAGTTCTCCATCTTACCACGCCTACTCTGCCGCCAATGCCAATGGTATTGGCGCACCGGTATCATTTGCAGATTGATGGACCAAAATTGGAGACTGTTCACTACGAACGCTCTTCGTCTTTCTTTGAATAAGTGCATACATTGGCGGTGTGAAGTAGAATGAAATCACCGTAGATAGAAGAACGCCACCGGCAACCGCCATTGCGAATGGTGGCCAGAAACCGCCACCTGCAAGAATAAGCGGCAGAAATCCACCAAATGTTGTCACTGTCGTCGATACAATATGGCGGCTCGAACCCATCACGACATCGACCATCGCATCGCGATCGCCAGCGCTAGCAGCTTCATCTTCTTGCATCCCTGTCATGATGATGATTGCGGCATTTATTGAAACACCAATCGAGCCAATCACGCCGATGATTGCATTGATGCCAAACGGAAACTGGAAAATTGCCAGAGACAAAATGGAAAGGCCTGCGGAAAGAACGCAAACAATTAGTGCTACCACCGAAAGACGGAACGAATTGAATGTCATAACAACCGTTGCGATGGTTAAAGTTACAATCAATCCAATCGAAGCAAGCAGGTTATTAAGTGTGTTTGAGCGTGCATCGGCATCACCGCCAATTTCGAGCCGGTAACCGGTAGGCAAATCTATGGGATTATCGCTGAGAGAAGCCTGGACAGCCTTCAATGCTTCTTCGGGTAAAACACTTCGCAGAGTAAAGCCCTGCACCGTATTTACACGTTCGCCATTGCGACGATTAATTGAGCTGTCACTTGGCAACAATGATATGTCAGCGATTGCCGACAAGGGTATGGCGGAGAAGGATCCAGCTAGAGCTAATTCGGTTGTCTGTGCCGAAATGATCGACATATCGCGAATGGCATCAAGATCGCCACGTAATCCATCACCCAAGCGCACGCGTACGGGTAGCTGTTCAGAACCTTCAACGAGCGAGCCGCCCGTCACGCCTTCAAGGCCAGCATTGAGCTGCGATGCGACGGCAGACAGATCAAGCCCAAGTGCGCGTGCTTTTGCTTCATCAACATCAACAACGACTTTGGGCGCTCCACCCGTAGAGGTGGTTCTTGCTAACAATATGCTATCAACGGATGCAAGCCGGCTCATCAGTTCATCGCCGATTGATCGCAGCGTATCAGGATCCGATCCAACCACACGAAGTTCAACAGGCGCTGCCACAGGTGGTCCCTGAACCAAGCCGCGGACCAGTATTTGCGCTCCAAGTGCACTATCTGCAAGCGACCTTTCTAGTCGGGCAATCAATTCCTCGGTTGCTGATGCCGAAGCGGTTGTGATCAAGGCCTGCGCATAGCCTGGCGCATTATCACGCCCTGTGGGGATGTTGTAATAAAACCCCGGCGCTGACTTTCCGATAGTCCAATATACCTGATTGATCGCTTCCTCAGCCCGCAACTTTTCGTCGAGCTTATCGACCAATTGCTTGGTTTGTGTGATCGCAGTGCCGGGCGGCATATCGACTTCGATATAGAATTGATCGCGATCGGTGCCGGGGAAGAACTGCGCTGTCAATGATGACATTGAAGCAAATCCCATCACTGGCAATACAAGCGAGAATGCGATCGCGCGAAACGGATTTCGCAATGCGAGCTTCAAGGTCCAAGCAAAGAAACGCGCCAAGATGCCGCCGGGAATACCAGAATTCAACATATTTGATTTCCCGGCATCCGGCATTAGCCAGCCGGCAATAGCCGGGGTGATTGTGACCGCCATTATAAATGACCAGATCAGCATTATTACAACGGCCATGGCAATCGAACCAACAAAGTCGCCAGCCGGTCCTGGTAACAAAATCATCGGCGTGAATGCCAGTGCAGTCGTCAAAGTTGAGGCAAACAACGGTGCGACAAGACGTTGCACAGATTGAGCCACAGCATCCAACCGACTTTCGCCACCGCGAATACGCTTGGCAACTTCATCGGTCATAACAATGCCAGCATCAACCAACAGACCCAAAGCCACGATTAGACCCGTCACCGACATCTGATGAATGGAAAGTCCCATAAAGTTCATGGTGGCGAGCGTGGCAAGCGTAACCACTGGCAAGATAATCGCCACAACCAAAGCCGCCCGAATTCCCAGAGTCAGCAGTAATACGCCGATGACCAGCATGACTCCAATGGCCATGTTGGTGCCTACTTCCATAAGCCGGTCTGCCGTGTATCCTGATTGATCAAATATCAGCTCTAATTCTATGCCATCGGGCGTTTGAGTTCGAAAATCATTGACGACATCCCGCAGATATCCGGCCCACACATCAACCTGGAGACCTTCTTCCAATACTGCTCCAACAAGAATTGCCGCTGCCCCGTTGTGCATCGCCATCTCACCAAGCGGTGTCCGCGCGCCACGGGTAATCGTTGCAATATCAGACAGTCTAGTCGCTGTCGTTCCAACTCCTTCCCGAACAACGACATCGCGAAGTCGGTCCAATGCCTTGATCTCGCCAGTTACTTCAAAAATCAAATCATTACTGGTGTCGCGCAATCGGCCAGCCTGAACTTTTGCATCCGCTGCATTAATGGCGGCTGATATCATCGCAGGGCTCAAACCCAGCGCTGCGGATTTAGCGGGATCTAACTTCACCAAAATTTCTTCATCTGGCACGCCAAATTGATTGACGACTTTGGTGCCAGGAATAGAGCGCATAATGTCCGCCAATTCGTCACCATAGCGTGCAGCAATGGTGAGTGGAATTTCATCATGCTTCAGCCTTAGGGCCACTACGGCCGTGTAAGCGCTAACACCATCTCCATTGAACTCCGGCGCAAGCGCGCCCGCCGGAAAATTGTTCTGTGCATCGGCCAGTGCGTCTCGGATTTCCGACCACACTTGCTCTATCCGGTCGCTTGCAAGCGTTTCTTGCAGCTCGATAGATACAATTGATATTCCCGTTCCAGATGTCGAGTTTATGGTATCAACTTCAGAAATTTCTTGAAGTACTTCTTCAATCTCGGCGGTGACAAGAGTCTCAACACGTTCTGGAGCAGCGCCAGGAAAACTGGTCGTCACGCTGGCGAAGAGGTTTGTGATTGTTGGATCTTCTTGGCGACCGATCGCTAAGAGCGCCGATAAGCCAGATGCGATCAGCACCATCAAAACTAAGAATACAATGCGTGGCTGGCGATATGTGAGTGTTTGAAGAGAACCCCGCATCATTGTTCAATCCTCACTACCTGACCGCCAACTATACGGTGAACACCGGTATCGATGTATTTTGTATCGGAAGAGAATGTTCCACGCACAAATGCGCGTTGGCTGTCCGCATGGATAATCTCAACCGCTTCCAGTGCGACGGTTGTCGGTTCCCCTTGCTTTATGGTTTTTATCGTCCACAGGCCGCGAACACCGTCTTCAATCGCCGTAAGTGGAACCCAACTGCCATTCTCAGCTATGGTTTCTCGAACCACCGCTTCGCCTGTCATTCCAAAGGCCAAATCAACCCCAGCAACAAGTCGCGCACGCACAATGCGCGTTCTTGTTACGGGATCGATCTGCGGGAGGATGGCAATAATTTCCGCAGCGTGTTGTTCGCCGTCAAGCGCTACGTCGATCGTGCTGCCGATATTGAGTTGATCAACGAGACCAGGAGCAACGCCCACGCGAAATACCGGCAACCCATCATTGACCAAAGTAAGTACAGCTTGTGTCGCGCCTACAATACTGCCTGGATCGAACAACCGAGCGTTTACGACACCGTCAAATGGTGCCTTGATTTCGGTCTTTTCCAACCGAATTTCCGCGGCCAAAATAGATGCATCAAGTTCTGCGAGTTTGGCTTCAAGTTCTACAAGCGAAAGTCGTGATTGATCAGCAACTTGCCCAGTTGCAAAACCTTTCTTTTTGAGTGCAGCTTGCCTTTCATTGGTCAATCTCGCCAATTCGATCTGCGCTTCTAGAGCTCTTTTTGATGCATTCAAACGATCAAGGTCTGCAGTAAGGAGGCGATCATCAAGCCGCGCGAGAACTTCACCTTCTGATACGGCGTCACCTTCATCAACAAAGACTTCGTTTAGCGTTCCGCCCTGCTCGAACGAAACATCAGCAGATTGTGGCGCTTCGATTTGACCCGCAAATTTACGATCAACGGTGTAACCATTGGACGGAACAATTTGCGCAACAGATACACCAATTATCTCGGTTGGCGCAGGCTTTTCAACCGCTGCGGCCCTACTAGCGATAAGTGTTGAACCCTGCCAAACAGCCGCTCCCGAGAGTACTATGACTCCGGCTGTAATCGTTAGAGTCGCCACGCCCGTTGCAAGTTTTCGAACTAGTGACTTTGGTTTTTTTTGATCCATCATCGCTTTTGCCTTGCTTGAATCCAATTTCAATTTCGACTATGTAAGTGCTATAAACATATGTAAGTGTCGCTTACTTTGTCAAGTCATGTTAGTGATACTTACTTTAAACGCGATTGGATCACCGATTGACCGAACTTTCTGGAATCGATGAAAAAGAAATTACTGAAAAGTCTGGGTACCATCACGGAGACCTGCGCGCACAACTGCTCAATGCGGTGCGATTGCTGGTTGAAGAAAAAGGTGCGGAGAACTTTTCGATCGCTGAGGCAGCTCGAAAAGCTGGTGTTAGTAGCGCCGCGCCGTATCGACATTTCAAAGACAAGCCACAAATTCTGAAAGCACTCGTATTGGAAACAATGGGAGGCATGGCCGCCAGAATGCAGGAGGCTATTGCACCCTATCCAGTTGGTTCGATCGAAAGAGTAAACGCGCTGGGCGCCTGCTATATTAGATTTGCGCGCGAGCATCCCGGCATGTTTAGACTGGTGTTCGGAATTTCAGAAAGTCACGATGGCGATGAAGATCTGGGCGGCCGCGGCCAGCAAGTGTTTGGTATCGTGATCAAAGCGGTTGCAGATTATCTTGGTGTGGACGCAGAGAGCGAGGAAGCTACGCGCCGCGCCTATATGCTTTGGACGGTCGTACATGGACACTCTTGGCTCACCATTGATGGCAAGGCAAAAATGAAAGGTATCGAAGTTGATGAAACACAGTTCCTTAGCGATATATCCGACGGCCTCATCGTTTCATTGCGCAACCAAGACATGACCTAGCTGGTCGTGACACACGAGCCCAAATGTGGCACCGTTCAGAAATGTTTTGCACGTCTGCAGGCCACAATCCACATGCAGCAATCTGAATGACCTCGATAGCCATCATTCTCGGCGTTCTCGGCTCCCTACTTCTATATCACCTTGCAACGTCTTTCGCGGCGGTTGACTGTTCCAACTCGTAGCCTTTCAGCCGCGGTAAACAGAACCAGAGGCATGAACCTATCGCAGTATGTAAACCAATTTCGCTTAGCGCATGCCGCCCGTCTGCTGACAGATACCGATGAAAGCGTTACTGCCATTTCGTTAGGTTCGGGCTTCATGGCGCGATCCAACTTTTACCGTGAATTCCAACGCGTCTACAAACAATCTCCAATTGAATACAGAGAAACAACAAAGCAGATATCTGACAATTGATTGCCGTCTAAAGAAGGAAAAGGCTTTTGCTTGAACCCAAAGCAGTCAGCTATTCTTTTCCAGTCCTATATGAGATGGATCTGTCACTCAAGTGCTCGAGCAGCCATTCGCTGAAGCGCGCACACAAGGTGGTGTATCTTGCTTCATGCCATAACAAGCGATGCCGAAATTCAGTAACGTGATCCCCGATTCCAGGCAGAAGTTGAATCAGCGTACCTGATGCGAGTTCACTGGAGATGAAGGTGCGATTTACCAGCGCTACGCCCTGACCTGTTGATGCCGCACGTATCGCATGACCTTCTACCGTGACCCTGATCTGTGCATTAACATCACTGGCAGGCAATCCGCGATTTGCAAACCAAGTCCGCCAGCGCGGACTGAATGATTTCTCCACCTGCCAGTCTGTCTCAATTAAGGGAAGCGACACAAGTTGGTCAGCGGTTTGAATTTTCACCTGTCGAGAAAGGAAATCAGGAGAGGCCACCGGGACATAGACATCTTGAGTAAGCAAACGGGATTTGAGACCGTGGTCTTTTCCCCGCCCAAATCGGATGAACAGATCAATATCATCGTCTTCAGGGTTCAAGCGCCTATCAGTTGAAATGATACGCACGTCATGTCCAGGATTGCTTTGGAGAAACTCTGGAAGATTAGGCAACAGACACGTCTCAGCAAATGTATTGGTGGTGCTGACATTCAACACACGGTTCGACTGTTTTTGATCCAAACGTAAGATACCTGCTCGGATTATGCTTAGCCCGTCTGCCACATCCGCCAATAAGGCTTTGCCAGATTCTGTCATTTCGATTTGGCGAACTTTGCGTACGAACAATGGAGTGCCTAATTGAGCTTCGAGACTGCGTATTCGCTGGCCAATGGCTGCCGGTGTGACATTAAGTTCAGTCGCCGCTGCCTTAAAGCTAAGTTGACGCCCCGCCGCTTCAAACGCGCGCAGGTGATCGAGAGATGGCAGTGAACGGCTCATTCGCTCTTAGTAAAGAATATCTATCTTATTGGCAATCAAAGGATCGTTTGTCGCGGCACTTATGGACGCCTAAATTGGCGAAAAACTAGTCTGAGGATGCAGAAGTGTTCGCTAAGTTGACGTTTGCAAAAAAGTGTAGCGTAAAGCCCAAATACATTATGCAGCCTAGAGGCGTGGCCGCGGTCCGCGTTGGCAAGTTCCATACGCAAGTTGTCGAAATTCGAAACGCGCGCGCACAAAAACACGCCATGACGCTGGATGAAAATGGGTTCCAACTCATGCGCCATAGGCTAGAAGTTCCCAGTGATCTCACCGATGAACAAGTCAGCGAGACGCTAGCTTTGACAGTTGAAAACTATCTTATAAATAAGCTAGGCGCGTTACAGGTCAGACTTTTTGATCACACAGTGCGCAGCAGCTCACCGGATTCTGCATCGCGCGGTACCGCCAACCATGTGCACAATGATTTCACTGAGAAGTCATTTCACGAGAGGCTGTCAACGCTAGATCTGGATAATTTAGGCAAGCGTGCCGTTCAGCTGAATCTCTGGATCCCCTTAACTGAACCTGTGGTCACCGCTCCACTTACCATCTTGGATGGCACTAGCCTATTGACGGATGACTTAATCGCTTGCGACCTGGAATATCCTGATCGTATGGGCGAGATTCATGAACTTGCTTACAATCCGTTACAGCTTTGGTACTACTATCCCGCGATGTTAATGAACGAGGCCCTGTTGTTTAAAGGCTACGACACTATGACAGATGGACGCGTTCGATATGCGCCACACTCTGCCTTCAAGCACCCAGAAGAAGGGCCTCACTCACCAATTCGTCGCAGTATCGAGTTTCGCGCAATTGCTACTTTCATGGATAAGGGCTCGTCATGAAAATTCATAAAGGTGGATGTCTGTGCGGTGAAATTTCATACGAGGTCGCCGGGCAGTTACGAGACGTGGTCGCATGCCATTGCCACCAGTGCCGAAAAACAAGTGGGCACTACGTGGCAGCAACATCGTGTGAAACGCAAAATTTAAAGATAGTTGGAGAGCCGACTTGGTTCACATCATCTCTCAAGGCGAGGCGCGGTTTTTGCGGAACTTGCGGAAGCAATCTGTTCTGGCAACCAGGCAACAGAAAAAGGACGTCGATATTCGCAGGTACTCTCGATAGCGATTCAGGGATCAAGATGGCAAGCCAGATACACATTGAAACCAAAGGATCCTACTATGACTTGCCTGATGTACCGATCGGCAAACAAGAGCCGATTGAGGAAGATTGAGGTCAGATGATGATTACAAGAATTTATCGCGTTCAAATCAAGCCAGAATTGAGGGCAGAGTTTGAGCCATTATTCAGAACCGTGGCATTAGCATCAGTGAAAAATGCGCCTGGCTGCAAGGATGCACAACTTGGTTGGCCTGTTGCCGCAAGTCCGGATGAATATGCCGTTACAAGCCAATGGGACAAGGAAGAAAGTCTGATAGCGTTTGTTGGTGAAGACTGGACACGACCTCATATACCTGACGATATGGAACGGTTCGTCGAAAAATGTTGGGTTCACCATTTCTCATCGTTGTAGAGACTCCACTGAGCATGGTGACCGCTCCAATTCTGACAACTGACCGGCTCTTGCTTCGTGGACATAAGGCCAGCGACTTTAAAGACGTACATGAACTTTGGAGCGATCCTGCGGTGGTTGAATACATCACGGGCAAACCAGCGATCGAATCTGAAAGTTGGGCGCGGCTTCTACGTTACGTTGGCCATTGGAACGTGGCAGGCTATGGCTATTGGGTGGTCGAGGATCGTGAAAATGGACAGTTTTTTGGAGAAGTGGGTTTTGCCGACCATCGACGTGATGTTCAACCGTCGTTCGGCGGAAAACCAGAAGCGGGCTGGGTCATGGCGCTTCACGCACAAGGTCGTGGACTGGCAACAGAGGCCGTCCAAGCTGCACTGGGTTGGGCGGATCAAAATCTTGAAGCGGAGCGGACTGTCTGCATGATCGTGCCGAAACATATTGCCTCTTGCCGCCTTGCATCACGGGTCGGTTTTAAGGCCTCAGGCAAAGCCAACTTTTGTGGTGACACGGTCGCCATATACGAAAGAGCCGCTGCGCGTTGACCTGCATGGTTGGAGATCTGCTGAGACGAGACCACGCAATTCACGCGTTCATCGCGATGTGGAAAAAATTCGTGGACTAGATGACTGTGGTTGCAGTCATTTGCGAACTGGTCTGCGAGGTTCGCCTGACACAAGGGAAGCTCAAAGAGGCAAGGACTGCCCTGGTTGATCCGCTTCGTCTCAATAATTTTTCCAAGCGCGTGAATAATTCGCTTTGTCGATGCGTAGTTATCAGTGACGAGCAACAACAAAGGATACTCTCATGAAACTCTCAACTCTTATCTCAGCAGCACTGATCGGACTTTCAATTCCTACTTATGCATATGCGGTCGGTAGCGGTGACGATTCTTCAGCAGCAAAAACAGCCACCAAATGTGAAGCTGGCGAAATTTACGACAAGAAACTAGAAAAGTGCGTTGTATTGAAAAGCGCTACTGATGACGCTCTATACGAAAATGCCATGGGTCTGGCATATCGCGGCGAATACCAAACAGCTATTGACTTGCTTAGCGTTGTCAAAAATCAGGATGACCCACGCGTGCTGAACTATATGGGCTTCACACATCGTAAGCTGGGCATGAACGATGAAGCGATGGACTACTATGCCCGTGCACTGGATATCAATCCTGATTACATTCTTGCTCGCAGCTATATGGGCCAAGGCCTCGTCTCTGATGGTGATCTTGCCGGCGCAAAGGCGCAGCTTACTGAAATTAGTGCACGTGGCGGCGAAGGCAGCTGGGCGTATCGGATGCTCGACAACGCCATCACTTCAGGAATGACATTCTAAATAGCTTCCTCGGCATTTAAGACCTATTGAGTATGGCGCTGCTGGTTTACAAGCCTGCAGCGCCACAAAATTGTGTTGTAATTTTTGCAAATCTTAGGTCAGAAAACGACGTCCACAGCCCATATTTTCAAGTCGTTTTCATTGTCTGAATGAATTTTTTCGCTTGCTGATGCGTAGTACCTATGAAACCTATCACAGGCAAGATTGATGTTAACCGCCACTAACCTTTATCTCGATGATAACTCGAGTTGTTTTCAAAGTCAGTTCAATGCAATAACGACTGCTGAGGCGGATTCAAATTTTGCACGTGAACACGAGGATGGTTTGTCGACGGATCTGAAACGACAACTGATAGCGGCATTGCCGCAACTTAGGCGATTTGCTCGAACCCTGACGCGATCTGTATCAGATGCAGACGACTTGGTTCAGGAGGCGTGTCTTACAGCGCTGAGTAAATCTCACATGTGGGATCCAACAAAGCCGCTTGATCGTTGGATGTATCGAATAGTACGCAATCTTTGGATTAGTGAAATGCGCAAGCAGAAGGTCAGGCAAGGTCACGGTCAAGTCCTCGCCGATGAGACCACCGAGCTTGTGACGCATGAAAGTGGCGAAACCAGTGTGATACACACTCAACTGCGCGCCACCATCGATGCCCTGCCAAGTGAGTTATCGACAATTCTCTTATTGGTTTCAGTGGAAGGATATTCCTATGCCGAAGCCGCCGATCTGCTGGAAATACCTGTTGGGACCGTGATGAGCCGAATGCACCGCGCGCGAAGAGTTCTTGCCAAGCAGCTAGAAGAGACGAAAGGAGACGCACAATGAGCGACATGCAAGCCAAACTAAGCGCGTTCCTTGATGGCGAGTTATCTGAAGCTGAAACACTTGAAATGGAAGCAGCTTTGAATAGTGACCGGGCGCTGCGAGCAGAATTGGAGGTTCTTGCGGCGGCCGATGCTTTCGCTGTGGATGCATTTGAAAAAATTGCAAACGAGCCGGTGCCAATTGCACTCGCTGCAACCATTCAGAATGCCCCCGAACCTGAAATTGCTAGTCCGTCAAACTCTTTAGTAAAGCCCGCTCGATGGATGATGGCTGCCGCTGCTGTTGTGGCGCTTTCTATTGGTGGCGTCTCTGGGTATGTGACCGGCACTGCTCAAAATCAAACCATTGTGGTCACTGGTGGTTGGCTAAGCGATATCGCAGATTACCATGCAATATACGCGTCCCAGGCTCGCCATTTGGTTGAGGTTCCAGCATCGGAAAGCGATCATATAAAAAGTTGGCTGACAAAGTCGATTGGCGATGACGTGCCAATTCCTGACCTGTCTTCTTTTGGTTTGGAGTTTCAAGGCGCACGACTTTTGGTTGCCGCTGGGAAACCGGTTTCCCAACTTATGTACAAGGATGGAACCGGACAGATCGTTGCTATTTGTCAGATTCAGTCTTCAACACCCAAGCAGGATTTCTCTGAGCAGACAATCAACGCATTCGATATGATTTCATGGGGCGGCAAAAATTCAAACTTTGTTGTTGTGGCAGACGAGGGTCGGGCTGATCTTTCTGAAATTGCTCAAACCGCTTTTAGTCAGATCTAGGCAGAGCTGTGTTTGAATTCCAATAATTTCAGACAGTTAGCGCCTTCAAGGCCACTTGCTAACGCGTTTCAGGGCGACGCCGAACCTGAACCGACAAAATAAAACAAAAAACTTTGAAAGACCGAGAATAATTGCGTGCGGTGATGCGTAGTAGCAGTGAACCACAAATTTGGTTCCACAGAGATTGCTATTAAAACAGGACAAAAATCATGACAACGATGACTCGACGTATTTTCGGTAAAACCATTGCAGCTGCGTTTGGTGCCGCTCTGATCGCAACAAGCGCATTTGCCGCTGGTCATAGCCAAAACCATACAGTCAAAATCAAAAGCTTTGCCTTTGATGCAGCTGAACTTACAATCAAAGCGGGCGACACAGTGACCTTCATCAACGAAGATGGTGCACCTCACACAGCAACAGCCAAAAATGGTGAATTCGAAACCGGCCGCTTAGGCAAAGGTGAAGAGGCATCTGTGAAGTTTGAAAAAGCTGGTACCTTCGATTACTTTTGCAAGTTCCATCGCAAAATGACGGCAAAGATCACGGTGATCGAATAGCGGCTAGCAGTGAGAATCGACAATATTCACGGGCCAATCATGTGTCCTTGAATGACTTTTCACTTAGCGTGCAGCCTACGGTTGCCGCTTGAGGCGGTGGCTCATATCTGGTCCGATCATAGCCACCGCCAACCAGCTCGTATTTCTATAGAAGCGACAGAGGCGAGCTTGTCTCCAAGTTCGCTGCTTGATGGGAAATATTGGCGAATAGCGCACCATATATAAAGTCAGATGCTCTATTGCGTAGCGTGTTTCACACTAATTTCTTGTGGATTCGAAACAGGGAATTTTCAAACTTAAACAGTGAAGCATGCACCTTGATCAAAGAATTTTCCGGCTTCTACGATAGACAGTCCGTCATCAGATGATTATGGGCAGATGGCAGCTTAGATCACTGGAAGGTTTGGCTCATCTGTTAGTTGGTATTATGCGGCCTGCTTACGGTATTGCAATCGCCGTTCGTTGATAGTGTTTCGTTTGATCCTTTCGCGTTCGAGTAAGATAGTTTGGCCACGTCCGAAGTAGACGTCTGCCGGTGTCAGGTTCTGCAGACTCTCGTGATAGCGACGATGATTGTAGTGATCGATGAAGCTGTCGATTTGAGCTTTTAGATCGCCTCCCTCTCAGCATTTGCTTGCCGGGCAGTTGCCAAGAGGATAACCGGTGCTCACTGGTCTGGACCCCGCTTCTTCGGGTTGAGAAGCTAATTATGCCAGAGGTCAACGGCAGTACGACGGGCGAACCGACTAAAAGGCGAAAGATCAGGTGCGCAATTTATACGCGCAAATCCTCTGAAGAGGGGTTGGATCAAGACTTCAACTCTCTTGATGCACAGCGAGAGGCTTGTGCTGCATATATCGCCAGCCAAAAGCATGAAGGCTGGGTTTTGTTGCCCGGTCACTACGATGATGGAGGTATCTCAGGTGGTACGCTTGAGCGACCAGGGCTACAGCAATTAATGACTGATATTGATGATGGCTTGGTAGATCAGATCATTGTCTACAAGATTGATCGCCTGACTCGGTCACTTCCTGACTTTGCAAAACTGGTCGACCGGCTCGATGCAGCGGAGGCTTCATTTGTATCTGTGACCCAATCCTTCAACACAGCGACTAGCATGGGGCGTTTGATGCTAAACATGCTCCTGTCTTTTGCCCAGTTTGAGCGAAAAGTCACTTCTGAGCGCATCAGAGACAAGATAGCGGCATCAAAGAAGCGCGGACTATGGATGGGCGGGATTGTGCCGCTTGGCTATGAGGCCGACGGTCGATCATTGATGATCAATGAAGCGGAAGCACAAATAGTCAGGAAATTGTTCGAGCTTTATAATACTCACAAAAACATTCGATTGGCGAAGGAGGAAGCTGATCGCTTACAGCTTCGCCCAAAACCAAGAGCGCTGCGATCTAATGATGCAGCCGAACCTTTCAAACCAAATTTTAGTCGAGGGCACATTCAATTCATATTGAGCAACCCAATTTATGCAGGGCGCATTCGGCACAAGCAAAAAGTCCATCAAGGGTTGCATGCAGCAATTATTGATCCGCAAATATGGGATGAGGTTCAAGAATTGCTAGTGAAAGGCGCAACCCGAAGCCGAGGCACTCTGAACCGTTCATCACACAAATCACTTCTTGCTGGAAAACTGTTTGATGAAACTGGCGATCGACTAACACCAAGCCATGCAAACAAAAAAGGACAACGGTATCACTACTATGTCTCTCATCGATTGATAACAAACACTGCCAATTCGGATAAACAGCATTCTGAGCGAGCAAATGGTTGGCGTCTTCCAGCACATGAGCTGGAAAGGACAATTTGTCGACCAATTCTCAATCACCTGAAAGCAGAAACAACCAACGGTCTGTTCAAAGACGCTGATGTTGATCTAATTCAACATGCGCAATCACGAATCGCAAAATTGGAAAACACCAAATCCCATATTGCAAGTTCGACTTTGTCAGAATGCATTGAAACCGCGGTGATCAAATCCGATGCGATTGAATTGACTTTGGATGCTCTAGGAACCGCAAAGCTTTTTGAAATTGCTGAAAGCAGTTATAGCCGAAGAAAATCTGAACTTCTCAATTGCCTTCAAGATGAAGAAGCGCGGGGTCGAGACGAAACTAATCATCGAAAATGGGCAACGTTCCGAGATCGATCAAACCCTTCTCAGGAATGTAGCAAACGCAAACTACTATTACCAGAAAATCAAAACCGGCACATCTATCGAACAGATCGCCATTCAAGAAAGCGTCACAACCGCGCGGATTCTCAAGCGATTGGAAATGGCTTTTCTTGCACCCGATATTGTGAAAAGAATCACCGAAGGCACTCATCCGACGGGTCTCACAACAAAGTGGTTTCAAAACCGGTCTCTAC
>JBCDFK010000002.1:0-19554 GCA_039178065.1 Pseudomonadota bacterium
GATGCCCTTTCATTGAGGATCGTAAATACCATTCAAATGCGCGACGGTCGTCTTTTTCAACACCAAGACCCAGCGCATACATGATGCCGATCAATTCTTCTGCGTCCGCGTTACCAGATCGTGCTAAAGGCTCCAGTGCTTCGCGCGCTTCTGCGAACTTATTGTCTTCCATCAAATCGCGCGCTTGTTCCAAACCGGAATTGGCAAACGCACTGGTAGCAACCAATACGATGGAAAGCGCAAAGATCGGTATCCATTGTTTCAATGATCGTAACATCGCACACCTTGTTTTTTTCATTGCAAAACAGCAAAACTTGTAAATTCAATCAGATGCAAGCCAAGCGCTTTCGTCAATAGAGGAATGGGTTGTTGTTACAAAAACTGACAAAGCGACTCCTTATCATCGCTTGCTGCGCGTTAGGCGCTGCAACTGCGGTCGCCCAAACACCTGTAAAACTACCAGAGCCTCTCAAACTATCCGATTTCCAGAAATTTGATGAAAGCCGCGCTGCGCTTGGCCAATTGCTTTTTTATGACAAGCTGTTGTCGGGCAACAGAAACATCTCTTGCGGCACGTGCCATAGTCATGATCATGCTTCAGCCGATGGTCTCTCGCTGGGTATTGGCGAAGGCGGCGTTGGTCTTGGTCCAAAACGAAAGCTTAGCCAACACGTACAAGATACGCCTAAAAAACGTGTGCCACGCAACGCAAATGCTCTTTTCAATCTTGGACACAAAGACTTCCGCGTTTTGTTTCACGACGGCCGGCTATCAATCGATAATATCTACGGCAATGGTTTCAATACACCAGCTGAAGAATGGTTTCCTAAAGGTCTAACCAGCATAGCCGCCGCGCAAGCAATGTTTCCCGTAACATCTGAAACGGAAATGGCGGGTAGCGCTGAAGAGAACGATATCGCCGCATCTCGAAGAGAACGCATTGACAGAACTTGGCCTATAATCGCCAAGCGCATATGGGCCAATGGCACCTATGTGGAGATGTTTAAGGACAGCTTTAGTGATGTGGATCAGGCAGGTGATATCACGATGGTGCATATCGCTAACGCCATCGGGGATTTCATCATTTCCGAATTCCGCAGCACAGATAGCCCTTTTGACCGCTTTCTAGCGGGTGATAATCAAGCACTTGATGCAACCCAGATATCGGGGATGAATTTGTTCTATGGCAAGGCCAATTGCGCTTCTTGTCATTCCGGGCCCTTGCTTACAGATCAAAAATTCTATGCGTTAGCGCTTCCGCCGGTTGGACCTGGTAGAACCCGCGCTTTTGATCCTATGCCGCGTGATGTGGGTCGCATGGGTGAAACAGATTTGTTAGCAGATGCATATAGGTTTCGCACGCCAAGTTTGCGCAACATCGCCAAAACCGGACCCTATGGGCACAATGGAAGCTACGCCACGCTTGAAGGCATTATCAAGCATCATATTGATCCGATTACCTCTTTGGAAAATTGGGACAGAAGCCAACTCATAATGCCTGCCTCCGCGCGTTTTGCGCTGACAGATTTTGCAATTTGGGAAGACAGCCGAGAAATGGCGCGGCTAAAATCATATCTTGATGTTGAGCCGGTTTCACTCAGCAACGACGAAGTGGATAGCCTTGTTGCATTTCTCGATAGCTTAACCGACCCCGCATCCATTGAAGGGCGGTTGGGCAAACCTGAAAATGTGCCAAGTGGCCTGCCGATTGATTAGTGCCTTGCAATAGCGCGACACTTCCAAAGCACGCTGCGTAGGATGTGGAGCGTTCAACAAACGAGAGCAAGCACAAAAGCTTTAGGCCAATCGCTCTGGGCTTCATGATATCTCCGCTTCATCGTCGCAATCGTAACAACATCCATCTTGATCAAATCAGCAAAGGCGTCATAAGTTTGCAAAGACAGAGGAGTTAAGAATGGCCAAGACGCGGCAGAAAACACTCATGATAGATATTCTGGAAAGTGCGCCCTCTATTGCATTTTTGATCTTTCTGCGCAGTCAATTTGGACTGGAAATGGCGGGTTGGATTGGTTGCATTGCCGCCCTGCTAGTTTTTGTCGCCCTCTACTTGCTGAATCAAAAACCCCATCCAATTTTGTTGGGTGTCAACTTGCATTTGCTTTTCATAACCCCTGCTATCGTTGGCATTGGCTATTTTGGCGCGGGGCAGTTTGCTTCGTTTCTGGCAGACCATGCCCACAAAGGTGTTTTGCTAACGGTTCTTTTTGTAGGAGTCGTGCAGACCATGTTTTTGAAGGGCGGCTTTGTCGGACGTGTCGATTTACCTGAAAAAATTCAAACTAGATATTCATTCTACTTGTTGGTGGCAGGGCTCGTCGGCCTATTTTGGGCTTTTGGCACGGAAAAAGGTGCTTTTGTCGGTGTTTTGTTGCCATTGACCGCAATGATTGGCCTGCGCAACTTCCTGCTGGCTCGATGGCAAGACAACAATAGCGGTGCTGGAGCAATTTACGTTGGCATATCGGCCGACAATCAAGGAACCGAACTAGCTGCTTGAAACAAAACAGCATTCAACTGATTTCATTATTGGCGACTAGTCAAACCAAAACAGGAAACTAGCTGCCTGCCGAATGACCAAACTTGCTGCAAATTCATTCACTATTCAACTACATTTATCTTGCGTGATTTTTCACACCGATATAGGCGTAAGATAAAGGTTTTGCGCGCTCAAATGCGCTGCGGGGAATATTATGAGTTTACAATACGCAATCATCGGCACCGGTATGATGGGCCAGGAACACATACGCAATGTTGGTCTACTGCCCGGCGCTTCGGTTAGCGCAATTGTGGAGCCCAATGATGCGATGGCTGCGACGGCAACCCAAACGGCTGTTGAGCTAGGCATGCCGGCGCCAAAGCGGTTGAACACAGTCTCCGAGCTTTCAGATGCAAAAAATGTAGATGCGGTTGTGGTCGTTAGTCCCAACGATACGCATTTTGATATGATGCAGAACTTACTGCATACAAGTCTGCCAATATTGCTCGAAAAACCATCCTCGACCAATGTTGAACAGGCCTGGCAACTAACGAAACAGGCGACTGAGCGCCTGGCGCCTGTATGGGTCGCGATGGAATATCGATATATGCCACCGGTTGCGCGTCTGATAGAGGAAGTGCGCCGAGGAACCGTCGGTGACACCAAAATGATTTCGATTGTTGAACATCGGTTTCCGTTTCTGCCAAAAATCGATACTTGGAACCGCTTTTCAGCGCGTACGGGTGGTACAATGGTTGAAAAATGCTGCCACTTCTTTGATTTGATGCGCCTCGTTGCGGGGGCGGAACCGACACGAATTTACGGTTCAGGCGGTCAAGACGTAAACCATTTGGATGAAGACTATGATGGCCAGCGTCCGGATATTTTGGACAACGCATTGGTGATTGTCGATTTTGAAAACGGCGTGCGTGCTTCGCTCGATTTATGCATGTTTGCTGAAGGTTCCTACTGGCAAGAGCAAATTTCTGTCGTTGGTGATGCGGGAAAAGTGGGCGCATTCGTGCCTGGCCCCTCGCGATTCTGGCCAGGCGGCAAAGAGCGCGCCTCGGAAGTTGTGATTTCGTCGCGCACCGATAAAGCCCCAACCCGCGAAGAAGTTCATGTTGACGAAAATCTCCTTGCCGCCGGTGATCACCACGGCAGCACATATTTTCAGCACCTCAAATTCTTCGAGCTTGTAAAATCTGGTCAAGGAAAACCGGAAGTAACACTTGCAGATGGTGCAAAAGCGGTCGAAATGGGCGCGGCCGCTGAACGGTCAATTCGTACAGGCGAACTTGTGAAATTTTAATCAACAAGTTAAAAGACTAAATCGATTGAAATTAGTCTGGATAATGCCATGTTCATCACCTGCGGTGAAGCACTGTTTGATATTTTTACAGGACCCTCAGAGTCTGGCGACCCTCACGGGTTAGGCATGCGCGGCGTTATTGGTGGCTCACCCCTCAATGTGGCGCTGGGACTTTCCAGAATGGGCAATCGCGCAAGTCTTTTCACGCGCCTATCGACCGACTTGTTTGGGCGGAATATTCGAGCCTTTATGAACGATGTGAATGTTTCCGATGAATATTGTGTAAGCACTGATCAACAGACTACGCTCGCAATGATCCTTACAGGGCCGGATGGCCATCCAGACTACTCATTATACACCAAAGGAACGGCAGACTGTTCCATGGAGATGAGCGATATCCCTGCCGAGCTGGATGTGCGTGACCAGGTTATTCATATGGGTTCATTTGCGACCGCTCTGCCTGAAAGCGGTGCAGTACTGCGGCAATTCGCTAAAAATCAAGCAGGCAAACGTTTCATTGCATTCGACCCCAATGTGCGCGCAATCGTCATTCCGGAAAAGGAACCATGGTTCCATATGATCGATGAAATGTTGCCGCTCACCAACTTTGTCAAAGCAAGCGACGAAGACCTGGATTTTCTATATCCGGGTCGTCCGCACGAGGTCTTCATCGAACAAGCATTGGATGCCGGAGTTGACATTGCATGTGTAACGCGGGGCCCAGACGGAGCACTGGCTCAATCTGCAACGGGCGTAAAAGTTGATTTGCCCGGTCGCAAGGTAGATGTGGTCGACACGGTTGGTGCGGGTGATACATTCCAGGCTTCCTGTCTGCATTATTTGGGAACTGCAGGCCTGACCAAAAAAGGCGAAGCGCGGAATGTCGACCTTGAGTCAATGGTTCGCTTTGCAATTGATGCCGCTGCGCTTACATGCACACGACGCGGCGCTGGTTTACCGGCACTTGCAGAAATCGAAGCTTTTCAAGCAAGCTGATTGCACCAGCATAAAAGGTTGCGTATCACTGTCAGGCAAGTGACGGTGAACAGGAAATGACCATGCAGCTATACCATCATCCCATGTCCGCCAATAGCCGCTTCGTGCGGTTGCTGTTGGGTGAATATGGCATTGAAGCTGAAATGATATTGGAGAAAACTTGGGAGCGCCGGCCCGAATTTTTGGCGCTTAACCCCGCCGGTTCGCTGCCCGTCCTTGTAACCGAGGTGCAGTCTGTAATCTCGGGAACCAACGCGATCTCAGAATATATTGATGAGACCCGAGGTGCGATGATGCGTGAACGTCGGCTGATGCCTGACTATCCGCTGGACCGCGCAGAGGTGCGGCGGCTTATTGACTGGTATTGCCTCACCATGGACACCGACGTAACGCGAACTCTGGTGCGCGAACGCGTGTTTAAATTGGAAATGAGTGCAGCGCAGGGGGGCGGGGCGCCGGACAGCGGAGCGATCCGCGGTGCGCGTGCAAATATCAAACAGCATTTGCGTTATCTCAACTGGCTTGCCGGAACGCGCAATTGGCTTGGCGGAAAGACGATATCGTCAGCAGATTTTGCCGCCGCCGCAACAATTTCGGTTCTTGACTATCTGGGCGAGGTTCAATGGACAGATGCGCCACAGGCGCGGGATTGGTATCAGCGCATTAAGTCTCGACCTTCTTTCAGACCCATTTTGGCAGACCGAATTCGCGGCCTGACACCGGTCTCGCATTATGGCGATCTCGATTTTTAGCGTCGTCCAGTTTAAGCAGAGCGCATGGCGCAAGTTCTAACACCCATAAAAGCGAAAGCCTTTCTGATCGAAGATCTGAAAGCGCAAGGGTTTGACGACATCAGGATTTTGTCCGCCGATGATATCGGCAACAATCCGAAACGATTAGCAAGTTTTATCGAGGCAAATTTTCATGGCTCGATGAATTGGCTTCCCGAAACTGAAGAACGGCGCAGTGAACCCAAGAAGCTATGGGAAAATGTAAAAACCATTGCGATGGTGGCGATGCGTTACTCGCCAGACGAGAGTTATGATCCACTAGAGGCTTTGAACAAAAAAAGCGCCGCGACGATTTCCTGCTATGCACAAAACCGAGATTATCACGACATAATGAAGGGCAAGCTAAAACAAGCGGCAGGCCGATTTGTTGCAAAGACATCTTCTGAAGTGAAGGTGTTTGTGGATACGGCCCCCATTATGGAGAAACCGCTTGCGCAGCAAGCGGGACTTGGTTGGCAAGGCAAGCATACCAATTTGGTTAGTCGTGAACTGGGTTCCTGGTTTTTTCTAGGCTCTATCTTTACCGATATGGATTTGCCAATAGACGAAGCGGAAGCCGATCATTGTGGTTCTTGCCGGTCATGTCTTGATATTTGCCCGACAGATGCGTTTCCTTCACCTTATAAATTAGATGCGCGCCGATGCATTTCCTATCTGACAATAGAACATGATGGGCCGATTGCTCCGGAGTTTCGAAAACCGATGGGAAATCGCATCTATGGCTGCGATGATTGTTTAGCTGTGTGCCCTTGGAACAAGTTTGCAACCGTGGCAAGTGAAGCAAAACTAAGAGCACGTGCTGATTTAAAGAGCCCGCCTTTGGCCGAACTTCTGGCGATGGATGATTCAGCATTTCGACGTCATTTCTCGGGCTCGCCAATCAAACGCATTGGCAGAAATCGCTTCATACGCAATTGTTTGATTGCCGCCGGCAATAGTGAAAACCCATCGCTCGTGCCCCAGATCAAAAAATTCCTTTGCGAAGCCGACCCAATGGTACGCGGTGCGGCCGTATGGGCACTGGGCGAATTGATGGAAGCGGAGAAATTTGCCGCATTTGGAGCACCTTTCTACGGTGCTGAAAATGATAATTCTGTGGTTCAAGAGTGGACAATGGCAACGAAACAAAACGGGCTATCATGACGGACCAGAAGACTATTTTCATATTCGGAGCCGGGTTTTCTGGTAAGGCCTATGCAGAAATCGCGATCAGTTCAGGAGCGCGCGTTTTTGGCACGACGCGGTCTATCGAAAGCGCAGCAAAACTACAAACGCTCGGCATTTTGCCAATTGTATTCGAAGGTTCGATCGTCAGTGATGAACTTACACAAGCGATCGATCAATCGACAGAACTCATCATCTCAATTGCGCCGGACGAAGATGGAGATCCGGTTCTTCGTGCCGCAGGAGAGCTTCTGTCTAAAACAAAAAACTTGCAGTGGATCGCCTATCTTTCGACGGTTGGTGTCTATGGCAATCACGATGGTGCCTGGGTGGATGAAGACACCAAATGCAAACCTGTTTCAAAACGGTCAGTACAGCGCGTTGCTGCGGAAACCGAATGGCAAGATTTTGCAAAGAGGATGGACCTGCCACTGTCCATTTTGCGCCTTTCTGGGATTTATGGCCCGGGACGAAATGCACTCAAGAATATGACAGAGGGCAAAGCGCGCCGTTTGATAAAGCCCGGTCAGGTTTTTAACAGAATTCATGTCGCCGATATTGCGCGAAGTCTATCGTTTCTGTCTGCCAAATGCGCCGATGGCGTATTCAATGTCACCGATGACTTGCCATCACCCCCTCAAGATGTTGTCGAATGTGCAGCGTCGGTAATAAAAATTGATCCACCTGAACCAATTGAGTTCGAAACCGCCACATTGTCGCCAATGGCACGTTCTTTTTACGGCGAGAATAAGCGCGTTTCAAACGCAAAGATAAAGTCAATTGGGTTTCAATTTTCCTATCCTGATTATCGATATGCACTCGAAAAAATGTGGTCAGACGATAATTGGCGATAGCCATTCTTAGGTGCAATAAATGTTTCGAAATAGACTATTAGCGACCGCGCTCGCAGGCGCGGTTTTGGCAAGCGGTGCGTTGGTACTTCCTGTGGCCAACAATTCTGCGCAAGCAGCCAGCGGTAATCAATGTGGCGACGCCTCTTGGTATGCCCTGACATCTCGAACGGCTTCCGGTGAGATGATGAATCCGGCAAAATTGACCGCAGCGCATAAGACGCTGCCCTTTGGTACGAAACTCAAAGTTACCAATAAAAACAACGGTCGATCAGTTGTTGTTCGAATTAACGATCGTGGGCCGTTTATCAAAGGCCGTGTTATTGATCTTTCAAAAGCGGCGGCAAGAGAAATTGGCATGATCCGCAGCGGTCATGCACCGATTTGCTTTACCCGCCTTTGAGGCGAAAAGAAAAAGCCCGCGCCATCCTTTGACGCGGGCTCAAACTCTTACCAATCAAATTACTTAGCTGGCTTCGTTGCGCGCCGATTTTATAGCGTCGAAGGCGCGTGTTAAATACATATCGCGTTTGTAAACATCCGGATGGAATTCAACCTTGCCGTTGTCATTGGGCCAGGCGGTGAAATAGGCGACATAGACCGGTATTTTTTCGGATACTTTTTCTGCTTTCTCGTAACCGCCGAGATTGGATGCAACATAGTCGACAGATTTGCCCAGCACTGCGGCGGCCATGGCACGTGGATCTTGTAAGCGAACACAACCATGGCTATAGGCGCGCGATTCACGGGCGAACAGTTTTTTGGCCGGCGTATCATGCATATAGATGGCGTGCTTGTTCGGGAATAATATCTTCAATTCACCAAGAGCGTTTCTCGGGCCGGGCTTTTGTCGAACATTATACGGCACTGGTCCTGAATATTGCGCCCAATTAATTGCCGACGAAGCAATTTTTGTACCGCTGTGAGATGTCACGACATAACCGGCACGGTCGAGATAGCCAGGATCCCTTTGTAGTTTGGGTAGCATTTCATTGACGATAATTGACTGTGGTACGCCCCAATATGGATTGAAGACAACCGTCTCAATCTCATCGTGAAAGAAGTTAGTCTGATTAGAGGGTTTGCCCACAATTGCTCGCATGGCGAGCTTAGTCTCGTCATTCTCCATATAGCGAACACGATATTCAGGCTGATTGATCACAACTTGCCGGCGGCCATATTCTTCTGGATGCCAACGTAGGCGCTCCAGCGCCAGTTCGACCCGTTTGATTTTCGTTGCCAAACTTGTTCCGCCAAGTTGCGCTACTGTTTTTGGACCAACGATACCATCCGGCACCAAGCCCAGATCGCGTTGAACGTCGCGCACAAGCTCTACAACGGGACCATCATAACTTAGAGAGCCATCATAGCTGGCCAGGAACTCGGCATGTTTCTCCCGCGTCTCTGCTCTCATTTTCCGGTTCATTGCTTTCATAAGCAAAGGAAGCGCGTCTTCAACGCCGCCCGGTTTCATGAACACTTTGTCAGGAAAAACAATCTCATCGTCTTCACTGCCTTGAAGAACAACAAGTTCATTTTGTAACAGCGCATATTGTGGCTGTTTTGGAACCAGAGAGTTGACGTAGTCGACGGCCGGTTGAGAGGCGCTCGAAAGGCCAATCAATGCATCAGCCGGTTTTAGCCGGTCCTTCGAAAAATCATGATAGCCAGAAATAAGGTTCGGATTTACGGCGCCATCCTTCATATCCATGGCAAAGCGAATGGCATGCGCTGTCAGTTGAAGCTCAAACGTCAAAAGTGCGGCAGTCCGCTGCGCTGGGTCTGCAATTGAAAATTGATCTGATGGCACAGTCACTTGGTAGTCGCTTGGATTTAATCCGTGCGCTGCCGCATCGCCAAGCATTGCGGCTAACGCTTTTGCTTCGGCTGTTACGCTCGAGCCGCGCGACCAGATGAATTCCGGATTTGCAGCATAGTGAGCTTTCACGGCCTTTGCGATTGATGGCTCAATGGCAAGCTGACCTTCTGGCACCGACCGCAATGCTTCGGAAAAGCGTTGCGCTTCGAAGTCCATTGTGGGCACACCTATTTCGTTCACTGAAGATGTCGAAATCGGGTCGCTCAACAAGCCCACAAGCGAATAGGTCGCAATTTTGGGCGCCTTATAAGTGTAGTATCGAGGACCTGCTACGCGTTTAATTTTCGCGCGCGGCTTGGCGACTGCCGTAGTTGGCGTGCCATTTTGAATCTTTTTTCTTGAAAATGGCGAGGGGCGCACAACCCGAGGTCCATTACGCTTCTTTCGCTTAAAAAGCATCTCGTGAAGTTGAAGCTGCGCAGCATGAACTGATGGCGCAGAATAACTTGCGCCCGTTAAGATGACAGCTGAACCGAGAAGAACACGTGCAAAGGTCGAAATGCCCAATTTCATAATCCTTTAATCCCCTGAATTGGCCGATAGGATACATTTTATCTGAGATTGGTTAAAGCCTGATGTGGTGAATAATCTATTGACGTTTTGATTCAAAAAGTAATCGCGACTAATCTGTCACATAGTCTTAACGTCTGCATAAGCGCCTTCATTTCAGCTTTTTCCATAGACGATTTTGCGCGACCGCGCTAAGCAAGTGCCCATGAAAAATGGTGATCATCTCTTCTTGGTGGACGGCTCCGCCTATATATTTCGGGCGTTTCATGCGCTTCCACCCCTAACACGTAAGTCAGACGGCACGCCCATTGGCGCAGTGTCGGGCTTTTGCAATATGCTCTGGAAACTGTTGCAAGATGCGCGCAATACGTCGGTTGGTGTGACACCCAGTCACTTTGCTGTGATATTTGACTATTCGTCCAAAACCTTCCGCAATGATTTGTATCCCGAATACAAAGCCAACCGCGATGAGCCGCCTGAAGATCTGCGCCCACAATTCGGATTGATCCGCGAAGCAACCCGCGCATTTAATCTTCCATGTATTGAGATGGATGGATATGAGGCCGATGACATCATTGCAGCCTATGCAGCCAAAGCCGAAGCAGTTGGCGCAAAAACGACCATCATCTCATCCGACAAAGACCTCATGCAGCTCGTGACCGAGCACGTCGATATGTATGACACCATGAAGGACAAGCAGATCGGCATACCGGAAGTTTTTGAAAAATTCGGCGTCAATCCTGAGAAGATGATCGATCTGCAGGCGCTGACCGGCGACTCCACGGACAACATTCCGGGCGTGCCAGGAATCGGGCCAAAAACAGCATCGCAATTGCTGACCGAGTATGGCGATCTCGATACGCTGCTTGAACGCGCCGGGGAGATCAAACAAAACAAACGTCGCGAAAACCTGATCGAATTTGCTGATCAAGCCCGCCTGTCCCGAGAGCTTGTTACTTTGAAGGTCGACACGCCAGTCGAAATGCCTCTCGATGAGCTGCAGTTAGAGCCGCAAGATGGGCCCAAGCTCGTCGCCTTCCTCAAAGCGATGGAGTTGAACACGCTGACCCGCCGGGTTGCTGAAGCAACAGGCATCGAGGCCGGAGAAATTGAAGCGGCTGATGTTCCCGTGGAGAATGCCGGCAAAGCGCGCGGACCTGATTTGGATGCCGGTTCAGACGAGCCATCCACACCGAAGGATAAAGGTGAGGCGAGCACCAACACACCGCAAGCACTGGCACAAAAATTGGCCGCGGAAGCCGCCGATGCCAAGTTCGACCCTGAATCATATGTTTGCATTAAAGATGGCGCTACCTTGGATGCCTGGATCAATGATGCGCGCGAAGCGGGTGTATTTGCATTTGATACAGAGACAGATTCGCTCGATGCAAACCAAGCCAATTTAGTCGGCTTTTCAATGGCGCATGAGGCTGGAAAAGCTGCGTATGTTCCGTTGCAACATAGCGATGGTGAGGATGATCTGCTCGGTGGTGGCGGTCTCGTCGCCGGGCAATTATCGCTGGATGAAGCTCTGGATAAGATCAAACCACTGCTTGAAGATCCATCGATCCTGGTTGTTGGTCAGAACCTAAAATATGACTATTTGATCATGCAGCGCTACGGCGTAACCATAGCCTCCTTCGATGATACGATGTTGCTTTCTTATGTGGTTGATGCTGGCCGCAGTAAACATGGCATGGATGCCTTGTCCGACAGGTGGCTGGGCCATGAACCCATTGCCTTCAAAGATATTGCGGGCACTGGCAAAAAACAGCTTACCTTTGACCGCATCGATCTCGAGACCGCGACCAAATATGCTGCTGAGGACGCCGATATCACCTTGCGCCTTTGGCAGGTTTTGAAACCGCGCTTGATCGCCGATGGTCTGGCATCTGTGTATGAACGATTGGAACGTCCTTTGGTGCCGGTCCTGGCGCGCATGGAATCGCGGGGCATCTCAGTTGATCGCCAGATACTCAGTCTTTTATCGGGTGAGTTCGCGCAAAAGGCTGCTTCGATTGAAGATGAAATCTACACTTTGGCTGATGGCAAATTCAATGTCGGCTCGCCCAAACAGCTCGGCGAAATCCTGTTTGATAAGATGGGCCTGCCTGGTGGTAAGAAAACAAAATCTGGGCAATGGGCAACAGGTGCTCAGCAACTCGAAGACCTGGCCGCAGAGGGTCATGAATTGCCGCGCAAGATTGTCGATTGGCGGCAGCTATCCAAGCTAAAGTCGACCTACACGGATGCATTGCCGGGCTTCATTAATCCTGTGTCCAAGCGCGTTCACACATCTTACTCACTTGCGTCAACAACAACGGGTCGGTTGTCTTCATCTGATCCAAATTTGCAAAACATTCCGATCAGAACCGCAGAGGGTCGACGGATCCGCACCGCCTTTGTAGCTGAAAAAGGCAATAAGCTGGTGTCAGCTGATTACAGTCAGATTGAGCTGCGCGTGCTTGCTCATGTCGCCAATATCCCTCAGCTCACCAAAGCATTTGAAGAGGGCATGGATATTCATGCATTGACCGCATCTGAGATGTTTGATGTGCCGGTCGAGGGAATGCCGGCTGAAGTGCGTCGCCGCGCCAAAGCCATCAACTTTGGCATTATCTATGGTATTTCTGCGTTTGGCTTGGCGAACCAACTTTCAATTTCGCGTAGCGAAGCGAGCGATTACATCAAGCTGTATTTTGAACGCTTTCCAGGAATCAAAGATTATATGGATGAAACAAAGGCGACCGCCAGAGAGCAGGGTTTTGTAGAAACCATTTTTGGCCGCCGCGTTCATTACCCCGATATTCGTTCATCCAATCCGCAGGTGCGCGCATTCAATGAGCGCGCTGCGATCAACGCACCGATTCAAGGATCAGCAGCGGATGTTATCCGCCGTGCGATGGTGCGCATGGAACGCGCTTTAGAAGAAGAGCAGCTATCTGCAAAAATGCTGCTGCAAGTTCACGATGAACTGATTTTTGAAGTACCAGAAGAAGAGGTGGACGCGACTATAATTGTGGTTAAACAGGTCATGGAAAATGCGGCGATGCCTGCTATCAACATGAAGGTGCCCTTAGCTGTTGATGCCAATGCCGCCGACAATTGGGATGAGGCGCATTAAAGCTAGTGCAATATGCTGGACAACAATCGTCAACGTTTCAAACATTTCTGCTAAAGCTTGGAATCTCGCAGCATGAATTTAATTGGATTTCAGTTCAGAAATTAGAAACTCGCCAAGTTTGTTCTGACCTCGTGTATCTGTAACTTGCGAAGAATACAAAGAGACCGGCACCTTTTTAAGAGCGGGCAATCCAAGTTGTTCACCGACATCTTTCAGCGGTTCAACGATAGCTGGCCTCGGAAGAATTGATACTGCTGCACCAGCGTTTAGGAAAGCACGCAATCCTACCGGATCGGGATGGGTGATAAGCGACGTCTTAAAATCACAATATTCAGAATCAAGTGAATCATATGCATGCCGTCGCAGATCGCGGGCATCATCCAGAAACGCAAGCGGTAGGGGAGTATCGCAAGATTTGGAGAACCTCTGTGTATCTACCCATGCCAAATCCACTTCAATCATCGATTGCCGTTTGGTATTTGGGCCTTGGTCTAGCACCAGAGCAACGTCAATCTGCCCTTCGTCAAGGAGTGACATAATTTGATGGCTTCGTGCGGTTTTTACAATCACATTGGAGATGATTGGATTCGATATATTCGCAGCTAGAACACGCGAAACGACAGACAGTGCAAATGTAAGCGTTGTTCCCAGACGCAAGGGTTTCTCGGATGTGGTGTAGATTTCCGGACGTCGCATTTCATCTGCCAACAGAAGCAAACGACGTGCTTGCACTAGAAAGGCGGCGCCATCGGCCGTCAATGAAACTTGCTTTCCGCGCCCTCGGTTCACCAATGATCGGTTTGTTTCCCGCTCCAACGCCCTGAACATGCGCCCACCTATGCCCGAAACCTTATTAGATAAGCGCCAAATCACTGGTACAGAAACAGGGGGCTAGACAGGGTTCTGTACCTATGTGGATGAGTTGAACGCTCGGCTTGGTATTCCGAAAACTCTGACAGATTTAGGTGTGAAAAATCCCGATGTTGAGGCAGTGGTCGCCTCCGCGCTCAACGATCCAAGCTGTGGTGGAAATTCTGTTGAATTGACGGAAAGCAATGTCAGGAAACTGCTGGAAGCGGCACTCTAAGAACTTCGAGCACGTCACTACGCCGGTAGGGAAATTTAATGCAAACCAAGGGGAGTCGTAAGATCTGCGGTCACGTATCGATGGGTCATTCAAACAGAACTGCTGTGCTTTGCGAAACTCGCAAGCAAAGACAGCTTTCCTGGTTTTGACTGTAACCCTGAGGTAGGTTTGTCGCATGTGCAGAGTTTGCTGCGCTAGCAATAGCCACAAGTGTATAACACCGCTTTGTCCTCATTGAGCCCATAATTCCCGTCGCTGCATGCTTTTCGTGCGTGCCATTCTCACACATTTGTCTTCATGCGGCTTGCATTTAACTCGCAAGGGGGCACAAACGTAACATCAATACTCATAAAGGTATAACATGAACATTCATCCCGGAAACTCGGACAGCTTGACGAAAGTTTTGGCTGGCCGCGCCTACAAGTACACATATAGTTCTGGCATGGCTGTCGAACTGACTTTGGACGAAAACAAAGCAAACTGGGCCATTGTGGGCGGGCCAAACGAAGGTGATGCGGGTTTAAATGATTACCTGGCGCGCCAAATCGAACCTGATATCTACTTCATTCAGTGGTACGAGCCGGACGTCAAGAGCACCGTCACACTTGTAATCAATGAACGGACAAAACAAGTCTTTGCTAGCGTCGTGTCTCCTGAAGATCTGGAGTTTGACGTTGCCGAGGTTCATGAGATATCGACCAGTTGATCCTGAAAGCTGGACGCTGGTTCTTGTCCGAAAACTTGTCCCACAATCGACAAACCGAGCTTCAGGATGTCATATCGGAGGTCAGCTCCACCCGCATTCCCATAGTTGAACCAAATGCACTGAATGTCGGTTCCGAGCCCAATTCGACTGACAAGCGATGCCACCAAACATTTTTAGGAAAAGAACATCATGGCCGAAATCTATTTACCCATTACAACTTTGCTTGCGAGCACACTCTTGGCATGGCACTTGATTCTCAGTTGGCGCGTTATCAAGTTTAGGCGATCTGGAGGAGCCTCGCTCGGTGATGGTGGCGACAAAGCGCTTCAAAGGAAAATCCGTGCTCAGGCAAATTTGACCGAATATGCCCCTCTGTTTGTTATTCTCACTGCTATCTTAGAGATTCAGGCCGGCAATGTGGTGGTCCTGGCACTGTTGCCAGCGGTGTTTTTAGTGGGTCGTGTTGCCCACGGATATGCATTGGCTTTCACGGACGGATACGTAATTGGCCGCGTCGGAGGTATGGGCCTAACTCTAGGAGCAAGCGGACTCGCGGTCGCAATCGGTTTGATCAACTTGGCTAGCTAACTAGAACAAACAGTCGAGTGTCCGCTTCGAGCCCAAAGTGGACACTTTTTGCTACCGGTATTGGCCTGCTCCTCATAATAAGGAGAAGTAGAAGCCCTCGCACCAAACGGTCGTTATACCGCTACTTATGCTCAGTGTTAACGATACAAGTGCAAAGAGATCACCAAAAGGGGCTGTCTCGAATCTCCCGGATTTCATTACTTTCGTGCCAAATAGCCAATGCTTCGCCTACGTGTACCCGATCGTTTGTCGAGTGGGAGAATGCGTGGATCTGTAAAACCGCTCTTTTCCATCCAGCCGAGCGCCATGTTGCTGTCCACTTGGTGCGTTCTCCAAATGTATTGAATGTAACGGCCAAAGGTCGATCGACGGGTAATGCAAGCGATCATCACACCCCCCGGTTTCAACACACGACGAAGTTCATTCAAAACAGCAGCAGGGGCGGCGAGATGCTCAACGACGTGAGCCATAAGGACAACATCAAAACTATTGTCCTCGAGCGGCAATTCACTCAAATCAGCCTGGAGCGTTTGCAAGTTGATTTGTGGCTTGCGAATGGACTGTTTTGCGCGATCCAACATCTTTTTCGACAAATCGACGCCAAGAAGGTCAACATCGCATGACACGAGATTTGACAATGCGACAGACATTGCCCCCGTTCCAATGCCTGCATCCAAAACTTGAAGAGGCGAACCGTTGTCACCTAGATTAACATGCTGGAGTGCGGATGCGATGAGCTTATGATAGGCGTCTACAAAACCGAGCTTCTCGATTTTTGATTGCCACACATCTGCCGCCTTATCATAGTGCAGCTCGAGTTCCGATGATTGAAACGGTCGACGGCTGACTGAGAAATTCCAACTGCCAAGAGCATGGGACCAGACGGGAATTGTCGCTTGCCAATGAGCATCAAAATGGGAAGGTGTTGTGTTAGCTGACATAGCGCACCTCTTTGTCATGAAGTACTGATGGCCGTGTTTCCCAAGTCCAGCTCAAATAAAAAATTAAGAGGAATGCGCCGGCCGTCATCGCCCCAAGTAACCAACCGTCCGGATCGTTTGGCAATAAAACAAGCATGCCCGCAATTGCAAACGGAACGACGGTCAAATTCAAACGGCGGGCTGCAGATGGAATCAACACAGTAGACAGAACAAAAGTCATCAAAAATACCACAAGAGCGACACCCCCAATAACCAATCCTTGGTCTGTTACTGGATTGCCCTCAAATGTACCGGATAAGATGCCATTGATGGTACTGGCGGTACTCATCTCGTGAAGATCTCGAAAGATCATGGTGAAAAATGCGAATAACCAGAGTCGCGATATTGTATCGCCGACCTGATCCGAAGTTTGAGATTTAAACATGTTGGCGCCTTTCAAAGCGGGGTTTGCGGCCAGCATGGTTGCGGTGACCGCCTGTGGGCGCCGTAATGATCTATCTGTTATTCGAATGGAATTGACGAAATTTCGAACAGTGCTATACAAAAATCCATGAACTGGGATGCGGTGTCATTTGACTGGAATCACATACGTGCCTTCCTAGCGACAGTGGAAGAGGGCTCGCTTTCCGGCGCCGCGCGCGTATTGAAGCAAACTCAACCCACATTGAGCCGTCAAATTTCAATGCTCGAAGAGTCTCTTGATCTTACCTTGTTTGAGCGCGGCACGAGGGCCATGCAACTCACTGACGCCGGGTCTGAGTTGTTAAGCCACGTGCGCTGGATGGCAGATGCAGCATCGCAGATATCCAGAGTTGCAGCCGGGCAAAGTCAGGACATTGAAGGCACAGTTAGGATTACTTCAAGTGACGCCATGGCAGCCTATGCTCTTCCCGCCTGTTTGATATCACTTCGGAAGCTTTACCCAGGCATCCACATTGAGTTGGTACCATCTAATGAGATGAGTGATTTAACGCGCCGCGATGCTGATATTGCAATCCGACACGCCCGACCAGAGCAGCCAGATTTAGTCGCAAAACGACTGAAGGACATCGAAGTCACTTTATTTGCATCGGAGGCATACTTAGCGGACCTGGCCGAAGCAGACTTGTCTAAGGCACACTTCATTGGATACGGCCATCGCGAGCGCCTGGTGCCTGCTATCAATGGAATGGGTATTGAAGTGACAAAAGACAATTTCGTCTTCACCACCAATAATGGAATTGTGATGTATGAACTAATCCGAGAAGGAGCAGGCATTGGCCTTCTTCCAATCTCGGTCGCTGAGGGGAAGTTTGGTCTCAAGAGAGTATTGCCTGATGGTCCAAGCTTTAAAATGGATACGTGGCTGGTCACTCATCGCGAAATTCAAACAAGTCGGCGTATCCGACTAACTTTTGATCATCTTGCGCGTGAGTTGATCAAAGATAAGTGGGCCAGTTTGGTCGCTAGGATTTAGAATCCGCTTTGTCGGCAGAGCTGTCATGGGTGCCGACATCGGTGATTTCCGCTCCGGGCCCAAGGCGGAGTGAATTTTCTAACTATGGAATTTCAATCGCTCATACTATCTCTGAACGCCCCTAAGTCGGCTAAACGTCACTGGAGTTACGCCTAGAAAAGATGCGATCAGGGTATGGCTGAATAATTCTTCATGGTCGGGGTGCGTCTTTCGGAACCACGCAAGGCGATCTGAGCCGCCTAGCGCTGCCAGACACCACTCTCTCTCAGCCTTGCGAGCAAGCTCGTGCTGCAAGATACCATTAGCCCATTCCCGAATGGGTTCTGATGCTAACATCAATTCCGTCAGTGCATCACTTTCCATCTGTGCAATCAGTGCATCAGTATTTGCCATTAAAGAAACCAGCGAGATGCCATCACGGGTTCGTGCAATAGCAGGCGTAACTACTTTAGGGCCCGCGAAAAAACCAACGCATACAGCACGACCATCAGGGTCGGAAATTGTGCTGGAGAGGTGTCCATCAAGAACAATGACCTCCATGGAACTTTCTGCATCCTGAGCGACTACGCAACTATCCTTTGTCACATGTTTAATTTCCCATGCGCTTGCCAGCCCATTGGCAGATTCAATGTCCAATGGGCTCGGAGGACATTTTAGAAATCTAGAAAGTTCCAAAGTGCAATTTCCTTATCAAATGATAATGCCGCCATTAGCTGCCTATTGTACGACACTGTCAAACGCGAGAGGTCGAACAAATGACAAAGTTGAAATCAATCAATCGGTTTGGGCAGCAGGCAGTTGTGTTTAGTCTTGCCGCAGCAGGCATTTACCTTGTGATGATAAATACTACATTGGAGCATATCCAATCGCTATCGGGTCTTAGACCCTTTGACATGCGCCCCGGCGGGTACTCAACAGCACAAGCATATGCCTTGCTAGACGCTTTGGGGATTGATGGCAGGCAATATTACCTGACCCGACAGATACCTCTTGACCTTTTATATCCCGGGCTAATGGCGCTGACATTGGTCTCCGTGTTGAAATGGCTGGAATCGCGCGGCTTCTATCGAGTGCTAGCGCAGGTCGGTGTCTGGCTTTCAGTGGGAGCGGCTATCGCCGACTATTTGGAGAATGCTGGCATCTGCCTAATGATAATCAGTTGGCCAGAGCTGCCAACTAATCTCATCTGGGCGGCAAGTTTTGCCTCAATTTCCAAAGCCGTTCTGACAACGCTAGCCGTCCTGACCGTTACTATCGGAGTAGTCTTCTGGTTGTTTAGGAAGACCCACAATTGGCTGCAGCCGACTCCACATAACTGACAGCTTTGTCCGCACAGCTGACATTCAAAGGCAAAGGCAACGGGTGTCCGCTAGCGGCCCAAAGTGAACACTCAAAGTCCATGGAGGGTTAACTTTTCAGCATCAAAATAGCTGCTTGTTTGACAGTCACCAGCAAGGTGTTGAAAGCTCAACTCAAACCTCATAACTCTCCAGCGTAGCGGCCAAATTTTCTATGGAATCAATGAATTCCTTATCGTTGTTTCCCTCGCAAAGCATCATGGATGCCAAATGGAGCCGGCCTGTTTCGCCACTCTTGACCGAAAAAATGCAACTCATGAGGTGAGATTCATGTTGGGTAAGACGGTCTTTGCA
>JBCDFK010000003.1:0-19359 GCA_039178065.1 Pseudomonadota bacterium
GGCCATAGTCACAGCTTGCTTGTAGTGCAGAACTTTATGCAGGGGTGCCTTAACAAAAGGCCATATCCAGTGCTTGATGAGCGTATGCCCACGCTCATTGATCAGCTGATCAACAATATGCAAATCCTCATGCCTCAACGCACCAAAACTCCGCTGCGCCAGCATGTCGAAAAGGGATGTCGATGTACTTATGTTGTCCATAGCCATGGGATCCAATTGGCATGTGAGCCCTTATTACCGATATTTATGCCAAGATTATGACATGGTGGGGCCACGCCAAAAACCATTTTAAGCGCTTATGGCTTAAAATGGCATTCGGTTCCAACAATTTATTTGCAGCTTTTAGCTAAAGCCTTAGCTGCCGTGCGGCGTCACACCTGTATATGCCGCATCACCCCAAATGGCCTTGACGCGCTCGTCGCGGCCACATGCTTTACGGTATTTCTTGTAAGCGTCGCCTTGAGTGATCACACCAAAGCGGGTCAATTTCTTGCCTGTGCCCTGCCAATAATTCTGATGATAGGCTTCGGCCTCAAAAAACTGTGCCGCACCCTCAACCGGAATCGCGAGCTCTCTGCCCAATTGCGCAGCTGCATCTGCAACAATTTTCTCCGCTATGGCTCTTTCTTCATCGGTTTTAGCGTGGATGGCGGGCGCATAGGAGCGGCCGCGGTCGCAAAACTGTCCATTGCCATCGGTGGGATCAATGGTGCGAATAAAAGTTGTTACCAGCGTCCCATAGTCTGTAAGTTTAGAGTCATATGTAATTTCGACAACTTCGCGATGGTTGCCATGATTGCGATAAGTTGGATTAGCGTGATCGCCACCACCATAGCCCGACACAGTACCTGTGACGCCAACGACATGGTCGAAGTCTGATTCTACGCACCAGAAGCATCCACCGGCCACAACCAGAGACTTGCTTTCAGCATTGGCGTAACTAACACCGGCTGATGCAAATGCAGAAGCCAAGAGAGCGGTTGTTAAAAATGAGCGCAGCATGAAAACTCCTATAATTTCAATATCTACGCTCAGATATAGCTGCCCAATCGCAATCGTCTATTAAACTGAATACACACTTGCGTGAATTGACGTTACTGCGATGCGGCGTCCGTTAATTTACCCAAAGCACCAGTCATCATCTCAAAGGATTTGTCAGCACCCTCTACTTCATAGCGCGCTTTAAGGTCTGCGGGATCAAGATAACCGATTTTCGTTGATCCGTTATCATCCCAAATTAGCACGCGAATAGGCAGATCAAGACCAGCTTGCGGTGCGTTTTGTAAGATGGGCGTGCCCAATTTCGGGTTGCCAAACATCACCAGGGTCATTGGTGCAAGTTCCGCATCAATGCTTGCCGCGCCTGCAGCGTGATCAACCCGCGCAAACACCTTGGCACCTGCACCTTCAACTGCAGCAACCAACTTATCAGCCGTTGCAGCAACATCCGATGCACTGTCTTTAATAATCCAATTATCAGCCATGGCTGCTCCTAAAGTTGCGAGGCTAACGCCAATGCCAGCCACAGCGATTTTCATCAGTTTTAAAATATGCATTTCGGTCTCCTTTTGCGCCACCTTCCCGGATTTGACTTCAACACGGTCGCTACAAACGATGAAATCACATTAATGTCAGCAATCATTCGGTCCAGATTGATCCATTCCAACTACGCTGCCGTAAAGACCGTCATAAGGAACAGGCAATGAAGCTCTATCGACACTTCCCGCTGATTGCTTTGACAACCATCATGTTGGCTGGGTTTGTTATGCACACCAACGCCGCCTCTTTGCGTGAAGTAGTGCGGACATGCGGTAATGACGGAAAAACCCACTGCAAGGGCGTTAGTTACGGCAAACCAATGCAAGCCTGCCTTTTGAGCAATAAAGCCAAGCTGGTTCCCGCTTGTCGAACATTGATGATGCGCTTGGAAGCCGGCGAAAAAGTCACGCTGTTTTAACGGCTGCATTCGAATTTATTTGCAATTTCAAGAAACTGCTGGCGGCTACTGCAAACATTTTTGCAAGGGATCACATCTCCGTTGGCACGGAGATGTAACCTATAATACCAATGCCTGACGGCTTGCTCGCAATTGCGATAAGTTCTGCAGGTCGCCGCTAACTAAATGAATGCGGGCCGTTCGACCGCTTGTCCAAATGTCATTGCAACATTCGCATGGCTCTCTGTGCTTACAAGAAGCGGTGGAATTGTGATTATTCTGTTTTACGTCTTAACGACCCCTTTTATCGCAACTTTCTTGATCACGGATCGCCAGCGGCCCAAATAGCGACGCTCAGCTCCTTGTTAGCAACCAACGAATGGTCAACGGTTACCTGTCCAAATTGTTCCAAAAGCGAAGGGTGTTCCGATAGAAGCGAAACGCCCAGTCCGGCCTTGCGATCAACAATTTCATATCCAGCGAACTCCAATATCGTTGGATACACATCCATCATTGACGCCTCCTTGTTTGAAATCGCTGGCTTTACGCCATCGCCAATAATTGAGAAAAAATTCACCCTTTCATGTTTATCCAACATCGGTGTCAACGGGCTACGCATAAGAAGATGATCACTTTGGATCACGACGATGGTGTTTTCTAACAATCCCCTCTGATTGAGCTCGCGCACGAATTCTTCCGTCAAATGATTTGTGCATGCAATCGCATTTACAATATCGATATGTGACCATTCGGTATTTGTGCCTTTACGACACGAGGGCGAAACATGACCGTTGGGAAAATGCCCGCCATTCGTCGTTAGCGTAAAATAATATGGCGCATCCCCACGAGCCAATTGATTTATCTCATCGATGGCAAAACGATAGATATCATCATCATAACTACCCCAATGGTTTTTGGGTCGATCTACGTAATTCTCATGTGCCATCAAGCCGATGCTTCTGCTATATGAATGCGAGTTGAGAAAACTATCAGTTCCCGCAAATTCCAAATTGAAGCCACGCGCAAAAACGGTGGTGTAACCGCTTTGCTCCAGAATATCCGGCAAACAATCAACGCCGGGCAAAAAACTCGGATTTCCATTGTGCCAGCTCAAGCGCTGGAGTGATGGGTAAACCAAAGGCACGCCACATTGGCTAGCCACAATACCAGCAATTGTCCATCCAGTTGACGCCACTTGCCTGACGGCACTGGCTTGGAACCCCGTTGAAGCAATGCGTTGAAGCGGTTCCATAGCCCACTGGCTATCGGTGATATGCTCGAGGGTATGCTCTGTGCTTTCAAGATATATATGGATGATGTTTTTCCGTTCATCGCGAATCGGTGCGATATACTCGACGGCCTTATAAATTCCTCGGCCAGGGGCCAAATCGGCAACATCAATCATTATGTTCTTTGCATATGCCAATGAAACCGGATTTAAAAGCAGCATTGGCAATGTCAGCAAATTCAGAAATTTCCGAACCTGCAGAGAGTATTTCCCCAAATTGTACAAGGCCAATGAGAGGCTCATAAGGGCTATAAAGATACTTCCACCGACATAGTAGATGTCCGCATCCAATTGGACGCCATCCATGCCCACAACAACATGATAAAGAATTGAATTGATGTCGAGAAACCCGAAATACTCTCGAACAAACAGGGCAGCGAAAAGCAGAACCAGGCCAATGAAAAACCATGGAAAATAGTGCCTGGACGGAATTGAGAACCGATGTTTCACCGCCAAGATCAGAGCGAGCAATACAACAGTAATTGCAACGACGAGTGCGGACCAGTCATATATATTGTAGTTAAATCGCCCAGCGTTGAGCTGCACGATACCCAAAAAATGCACGCTATTAAAAAAAATGAAGGTGTAAACTGCGATTGCTAGCAGACTTTTCTTTTCATCTACACCAAAGAAATTTTTATTGAAGACAGACATAGTATATCCAGATTCTAAAATAAAATCAGATACACAATATAAGTAAATATAATAAGAATCAGCAGTATAACGTATTATATAATTACGTAAATTGAATTTAGGTAATAAAAATCGCTATATTGGCCGCATAACGCCAACATTTGAGTTTTCATCAGCGTTGAAGAACAAACGCGATCAATCACGCAGCGACCGCCGGTGCTGTTTGTGGATTTGCTAGATACAGTTATCAAAAGCTGAGCACGCGGTGTGGGCGAAACTACTCAGTTCATCAACGGTGTTTGCTACTCAGTACAGAACTAAACCCGGCGCTCAACCATCATTTTCTTGACTTCAGCAATCGCCTTCGCGGGATTAAGACCCTTCGGACAGGCCTGCGCACAATTCATGATTGTGTGACAACGATAAAGACGGAACGGATCCTCTAGATTATCCAATCTGTCACCAGTTGCCTCATCTCGTGAATCAATAAGCCAGCGATAAGCCTGGAGCAGTACTGCGGGCCCGAGATAGCGGTCGCCGTTCCACCAATAGGACGGGCATGATGTCGAGCAGCAGGCACAAAGAATGCATTCATAGAGACCATCAAGCTTTAGACGGTCATCATGGCTTTGCTTCCATTCTTTTTCTGGGGCAGGCGTAGTCGTCTTGAGCCATGGCTCAATGGAGCGGTGTTGGGCATAGAAATTCGTAAGATCCGGCACAAGATCTTTCACCACCGGCAGATGCGGCAGCGGATAGACTTTCACCGTCCCATCCACTTCATCCATACCCTTGGTACAGGCAAGCGTATTGGTGCCGTCAATGTTCATGGCACACGAACCACAAATGCCTTCGCGGCATGAGCGGCGCAAGGTGAGCGTTGGATCGATTTTGTTCTTAATGTAGAGCAAGCCGTCCAGAACCATCGGTCCGCAATCATCCATATCGACATGATAGGTATCAATTGTCGGATTTGCGTCATCATCAGGGCTCCAACGATAGATCCGAAACTCGCGAATATTGCTCGCACCTTCGGGTTTGGGCCATGTTTTGCCCTCTGACATGGTGGAGTTTTTGGGAAGTGTAAGCTCAGCCATTATGTGTCCTCAATATACCCGTGCTTTCGGCGCGATCTTGGCCATATCAATACCGGGCTCAAGAAGCTCCGTGCGTACAGCGCGATAGTCGAGCTTCACATTTCCAGTGTCGGCGACCCAAGCCAGGGTATGTTTGCGCCACTCTTTATCATCGCGACCATCAAATTTTCCGCCTTTGAAATCTTCGCGCGCATGCGCACCGCGGCTTTCCTTGCGCGCTTCAGCGCCATAAACAGTCGTGATTGCATTCGGCATCAAGTTTTCCAGTTCAAGTGTTTCCACCAGATCTGAATTCCAGATCATTGAACGATCCGTAACCTTGATATCGGCCAGACCCTGATAGGCCGCATCCATCCGGCGGCAACCCTGTTCCAAAGTTTCCTGAGTACGGAACACAGCAGCATCTTCCTGCATAATCTTTTGCATATTGAGACGCAGATCCGCCGTCGGTGTGCCGCCATTGGCATGCCGTAAGCGATCAAAGCGATCCATGATCTTCTCACAGGCTTTTTCATTGATCTCCGGGATGGCCGCCTCGCGGTCGATCACCTGACCGGCTCGGATCGCCGCAGCACGGCCAAACACAACCAAGTCGATCAGCGAGTTGGACCCCAATCGGTTTGCCCCATGCACAGAGGCACAACCCGCTTCACCCACGGCCATCAGCCCAGGTACGATGTCGTCATCGCTTGTACCGCCGATCACTTCGCCCCAATAATTAGTCGGAATACCGCCCATATTGTAGTGAACCGTCGGTAGAACCGGGATCGGTTCTTTGGTCACGTCAACGCCCGCAAAAATTTTGGCACTCTCTGAAATGCCCGGCAGCCGCTCGTTCAACACCGCAGGATCGAGATGGTCCAGATGCAGGAAGATATGATCCCCATCCTTGCCGACACCCCGTCCTTCGCGAATTTCCATTGTCATACAACGAGAAACCACATCACGTGACGCCAAATCTTTGGCCGATGGTGCATAACGCTCCATAAAGCGCTCGCCTTCGGCGTTGACGAGATAACCGCCTTCCCCTCGAGCACCCTCAGTAATCAGACAACCAGCACCATAAATGCCGGTGGGGTGAAACTGAACAAACTCCATATCTTGCAGCGGAAGGCCAGCGCGTACCGCCATCCCGCCGCCATCACCGGTGCATGTATGAGCCGATGTTGCCGAGAAGTATGCGCGTCCGTAGCCGCCGGTCGCGAGCACAACCATCTTGGCGGAAAAGCGATGAATTTTACCGTCATCCAAATTCCAAGCAACGACACCGGTACAGGAACCGTCATCATCCATGATGAGATCGAGTGCAAAATACTCGATGAAAAACTCAGCGTTATTTTTCAGGCTTTGACCATAAAGCGTGTGCAAAATGGCATGGCCGGTGCGGTCAGCTGCAGCACAGGTGCGCTGCACGGGTGGCCCCTCACCATAATTTTGCATATGACCACCAAAGGGACGCTGGTAAATCTTGCCATCTTCTGTACGTGAGAACGGCACGCCATAGTGCTCCAGCTCATAAACTGCCTTCGGCGCTTCCATGGTGAGATATTGCATCGCATCCACATCGCCAAGCCAGTCTGAACCTTTGACGGTGTCATACATATGCCACTGCCAACTATCGGGCGTCATGTTTTTAAGCGATGCTGCAATACCACCCTGCGCCGCTACTGTGTGCGAACGGGTCGGGAAAACCTTTGTTATACACGCAGTTCGAAATCCCTGCTCTGCCATGCCAAGCGCAGCACGCAAGCCAGCGCCGCCAGCGCCAACCACAACAACATCAAATTTATGGTCTTCGAACTGATAGGCGCCGTTGGCCGAACTCTTTGGATCGTTAGTCATTAGCTTCCAAAACCCATTTTAAGAATTGCAAAAACGCTCATCGCGCCTATGAAAAATGTGAAGAAAATATTGGCAATCACCAGCGCAAATTTGCGGCTTTCGGTGTGGATATAGTCTTCGATAACAACCTGCATGCCAAGCTTTGCATGATACAAGCCGCTGATGATGACCAGCAGCAATATGATCGCAACAAATGGGCTACCTAAGGTCGCTTTTACCGCCTCATAAGGCTGGCCAATTGTCGTGATCACAATCCAAATAAAAGCCAACAGAAGCGGCACATTGGCTAAGGCAGTCAGGCGTTGACGCCAAAAGTGTTCTGTACCTTCTTTTGCCGCACCAAGACCGCGAACGCGTTTTAGGGGTGTAAGCATGCTCATTATATCTCTCCCTATGTCGCGATCGCGCCAATGATCCAGATCAGGATCGTCAGTGACACGGAACCAATCATGGTGGCATAGGCCAGCTTGGTCGACGTTGCTTTATCCATCAGATTGCCTGTATCCCAGACAAAGTGGCGAAGGCCGCCCAACAGGTGATGCATGAGTGCCCAAGTGTATCCAAATAATATCAGCAGACCGAACCATGACCCCAAAAAACCATTTGCCAATGCAAAATGTTCGGCGCTTGTGGCAGCCGCAATCAGCCACCAGGCCACGAGAATAGTGCCAAAATAAAGCGCCACACCGGTGATGCGATGCATGATGGACATGACCATTGTCGGGATGGGTTTATAAATCGACAGATGCGGCGATAGTGGCCGTTTCGATCTGGTAGACGAAGATGACAAGGAATTTACCCCCGATAATTGCTAGCGCGCTAAAAACAACGCTTTTTCATGCATGTATCTAGCCCCCATAGTGCAGTGCGTCAAAGCGTTGAAACGATTGAGTTGCTAATTTTTGGAAAAACTGCACCAAAGTCTTAGTATTCACGCTAAGCTTGAGCAAAATCCTTCTCGACTTTTTCCCAAGAGCCACCAATCAGCGCTTGCAATCAGACGGGCGTTGTCCGCTTGCGAACCAGCTTGCTGTTCGGCCAGCAAATACCAAAGCAAAACCAGTTTTACTGTACCGCTCTCTTTGGCCTGGTGGATCAGGCGGCAGTTCCGTCTCAAAGCCACGTGAATCAGAGACCAAAAGCGTCGAACCCAAATTTCGAACATCAAGTGTAACACCGCCAGTACAGCGCCAGGTTGCGACGCGTGGTTGGTTAGAGCCTGAGCTAAACCCCACATCTCCCGAAGACTGGCATGCATGTAGGCCAAATAGCGGGAAGCAAAAGACCACCATAAACATGGTTTTTACGAAGTGATTCATGCTTTGAAATTACGCTGCACTTTTGCCGTGAGCAATAGGCTGTTTTGCATAATACATAGGTTTGAGCACTTGTAGATTCCCATTGACTGGTTCAGTTTGCCACAAAACCATCCAGGCGATTCCATTGCTCTTTATTTTCCTAGCCATCCTGCCGGTCTTTATCCTCATTGCTGTCGGCTACGGATCGGTAAAATTCAACTACGTACCGCAATCACTTGGCGATGCACTCAATGCCTTTGCTGTAAAAATTGCGGTGCCGGCTCTTTTGTTCCGAGCGATGGTGAATCTCGATTTTGAAACGGCGCTTAATCTTCCGGCGCTCATCAGTTTCTATACTGGAGCATTTTCGTGTTTTGTTTTGGGGATCATAATCGCGCGCAAGTTCTTTGCGAGAACGCCCGGCGAAGCGGTTGCCGTTGGTTTCGCTGCGACATTCTCCAACTCTGTGCTCTTAGGTTTGCCGATGGTCGAAAGATATTTCGGCGAAGAAACACTGACACCAGCATTTGGCATTATCGCTTTCCACGCATCCAGCATCTATATCGTCGGCATGATGACAATGGAGCTGATGCGGCGCGACGGGCAGCCCATGAGCGCCACCTTAAAAAAAGCCGGCAAATCTATTATCGCAAACCCACTTATGCTTGGCATTTTATCGGGCATTACAGTCAATTTATTGGGAATTGAACTCTTCGAGCCTATCATGGCTGCCGTCGGCATGCTGGCAGCGGCAGGCATTCCAGCAGCCCTTGTTGGTATTGGTGCTTCCATGACCAAATATCAAATGGGTGGCAGCTTACCGGAGAGCCTTATGGTGTCGTTTCTATCTATGATCGTACACCCACTCATCGCCCTGGTCCTGGCGCATTACATATTTGAACTCGAACCAATATTTGTCCACGCATTGGTCACGCTTGCCTGTATGCCGCCAGGCGTGAACATCTACATCTTTGCTTCCATGTATAATCGTGCAGTTAACCTAGCGGCCTCCACCTTCCTGATCGCAACCGCTCTATCAGTCGTGTCGATTACTGTGTGGCTCTACATCCTCTCCATTCTGCTTCCAACGTAAAGTTTTCTTACGAAACTTTAAGCCACCTGTCCGATTTGTAACTGGTCCAATGGATATCGATCGGTGATCGTAGCTTATCGGCTACAATAATTGGAGAATACCCATGACACGTCTGACAACCACATCGCTCATAGCCATAATGTGCACCATATTAATAACGACCGGCGTTCTCAGCGCGCATGCAGCCAAACTACGCAACGATCCAAACCGGCCTACTGACAAGATTAGTGCTGATCTGGGTGTTACTGAAGAGCAATTTATCGCCTGCTTTTGGAACGTAAACCCGGAAGAAAATGGTCGGCCGTCCGGTGCAAAGCAGCGCGAAAACAAAGCGATATTGCTACCGTGCCTGCAAGAGGCAAATGCCAGCATCACCAATGACAAATTAGACAGTGTGATGGACAAATATCGCCCCGAAGGCCCAATGAACTAAAACAAAAAAAGCCCGCATAAAGCGGGCTTTATTTGGAACGCTGTCATATGGATCTATAATTCGCGAATATCGACGAAATGTCCGGCAACCGCCGCAGCCGCCGCCATGGCGGGCGAAACCAAATGCGTCCGGCCTTTAAAGCCCTGGCGTCCTTCAAAGTTACGGTTTGACGTCGATGCGCAGCGCTCTTCCGGCTTAAGGCGATCATCATTCATCGCCAAGCACATTGAGCAACCCGGCTCACGCCAGTCAAACCCGGCATCCTTGAAAATTCTGTCCAAGCCTTCAGCTTCGGCTTGTTCTTTCACAAGACCCGAACCAGGCACGATCATCGCGTCCACATTTGCGGCAACTTTTTTGCCATCTACAATTTCTGCTACTGCACGTAAATCCTCAATCCGGCCATTCGTGCAAGATCCGATAAACACACGATCAAGAGTAACATCAGTCATTTTGGTGCCCGGTGTCAGGCCCATATATTCAAGTGCACGCCATTTAGATGCCTTGGTATTCGGATCTTCAATGTCATCAGGATTTGGCACAACGCCCTCAATCGACACAACGTCTTCAGGTGAAGAACCCCAAGACACGATTGGCGGCAATTTGGCTGCATCCAGCACAACAAGCTTGTCGTAATGCGCACCTTCATCGGAGCGCAACGACTTCCAATATTCAAGCGCCATATCCCACGCAGCGCCCTTAGGCGCACGCGGTTTACCTTCAATATACTCGAATGTCTTCGCATCAGGCGCAATGAGACCCGCACGGGCGCCACCCTCAATAGTCATGTTGCAAACGGTCATCCGGCCTTCCATCGAAAGCGCTTCAATGGCCGCGCCTGCGAACTCAATCACATGGCCTGTACCGCCTGCGGTACCAATTTCACCGATAATCGCAAGAATGATGTCTTTGGCTGTAACACCTTCCGGCGCAACACCATCCACCCGAACAAGCATGTTTTTGGCTTTTTTCTGGATCAGCGTTTGCGTGGCAAGCACATGCTCAACTTCTGATGTACCAATACCATGCGCCAACGCACCAAATGCGCCATGGGTCGAAGTATGGCTATCGCCACACACAATAGTCATGCCCGGCAGTGTGAAGCCCTGCTCAGGACCAACAATATGCACTATGCCTTGGCGCTTATCGTTTTCGGAGTAATACTCCACATTGAAATCGGCAGCATTTTTGGCAAGCGCTTCAACCTGAATGCGGCTTTCTTCGTTCTTGATACCCAAATGTCTGTCAGGTGAGGTCGGCACATTGTGATCAACAACAGCGAGCGTTTTTTCAGGTGCACGTACAGTGCGATTGCTCATCCGCAAACCTTCAAACGCCTGCGGGCTTGTCACTTCATGAACAAGGTGACGATCAATATATAACAAGCTCGTGCCATCTTCGGCTTCATGAACCAGATGATCATCCCAGATTTTATCGTAAAGCGTACGTGGTCCAGCCATGGATATCGTCCTAAAAGTGCTTTGGGTTTTGTTGTTGCCGATATGCACCGGCAAGGGTTAATCCGTCAAGGACACAACAGCAATTGCGCCATATTGCCCTCACATCGCCATAATCACTGAGTTGTGACCAGGAATTCGTATTTTTTTAAGACGTGTTCGCCCAAATCAAGTAATCAGACAGCTAAACTTAAATATAGGTATTCCATGTCAGACGCTAAACTCTCGCGCCGATACTTTTTGACTTCCGGTAGCATGGCCGCTGCTGCTCTTGTGGCTGGCTGTCAAACTGCGCCACCACAAGCGACAATTACGCGCCCACCGGCTGCACCCATCGCACCAGCAACAAGCCGTTTCGCGCTGATGTATGGACCGAAGTTAGATGGCGGGTTTCAAATTCCAGCCGTTCCTTGGGAAAAGATTGACAATCGGTTCCTACGCCAGGAAGTAGCAAACAACACAGGTGTTGGCCCTGGTAAAGTCGTCGTGGATACCGCTCAGCACTATCTTTACTTCACCTTGCCCGGCGGACGCGCAATGCGTTATGGCCTAGGTCTTGGCCGCGCCGGCTTTGAATGGTCTGGTGCGGGCGACATACGCAGAAAATCTGAATGGCCAAAATGGCACCCACCGGCAGAGATGATTGAGCGCGAGCCAGAGCTTGAAAAGTATCGGACAACATACAACAAGGAAACCGGCACTTGGGATGGCGGCATGGAGCCAGGATTGCTGAACCCGCTTGGCGCTCGTGCACATTATATCTATCAGGGCGAACAAGACACACTGTACCGATTGCACGGTTCACCTGAATGGTGGTCCATCGGAAAATCTGTATCTTCTGGTTGTGTGCGACTGATCAACCAGGACGTCATAGATCTCTATAACCGAGTTCCTCAGGGTGCCGAAATCATCGTGCGCTGATCATCATAACTAAGCCACATTGCCTTCCATGCTAGAGATAATTGGAGGGCACTTTCATGTTATCAAGACGCGCATTCTCAATTCTTGGCCTCGCAACCATCGGCGTAGCGGGGGTTTACAGCCGTTCACATGCACAAATCTCTCTCAAGCCATTTGCGCAAGCAGAACCTTGGGCAAGGAAACTCATTGATGCGGCCAACGAACAAATCGGCGTAACCATACGCTACGATTCCTCATATCAAAAATTGGACTTTCCAATGGGCGATATTCCGCGCGAAACCGGTGTGTGCACGGATGTTATTATTCGCGCCTATCGCGACGCATTTAAGATAGATCTTCAAGCGGCCATTAATGCGGACATGAAAACCAATTTCTCAAAATATCCCAAAATTTGGGGTCTGAAACGAACAGATAAGAATATCGATCATCGGCGCGTACCAAACATTGAGCGGTTCCTTGAGCACAAAAACACTGCGTTAGAGATCTCCAGCAAGCCATCAGATTACCTGCCTGGCGATATTGTCTCCCATCGTTTACCGGGTAACTTGCCACATATTGGTATTATCAGTGACGTCGCGAGCCAAGTTGGTAAGCGACCAATGATTATTCACAATATTGGTGCCGGCACCAAACTTGAGGACCGGGTTTTTGAATTCGATATCGTGGGTCACTTCCGTGTGCCGCCTGAACAACTAACATGAACACTGTACCGCCAATTGATCGTGCTTGACGCAGACTAAATTTCGGCGCAACGCTGATCATCCGAATTTAACCACTAGTGTTCTCCAATGCCGATTTACGAACTTGCAGCGCTTGCCGCCGCCCTGACCTGGGCACTGACCGGCATTGTCTCGGCTGATCCTTCAAAACACTTCGGCGCCGTGGCATTCAACCGAACGCGCATGGCGATGGTGTTCGTCATGCTGGCAATCTGGGCCAGTTTTGCAGGCACTTGGGACACATTGACCAGTGGCACCTTCTGGCCTCTGCTATGGTCTGGCTTCATTGGAATTTTTTTGGGTGATACAGCCCTTTTCCTCACCATGAACCGGCTCGGGCCACGCCGAACTTCGATCCTGTTTTCAATGAATGCCCCGATGTCCGTCATTCTCGGATTTTTGGTGTTGGGTGAAACACTTACACCCATAACACTGCTAGGCGTTCTCATCACGATTGTAGGTGTTGTTCTCGCCATCATTTTTGGCAAAAGCAAATCTCAATTGCATAATTGGGAAAGCGTAACCGGTGCGCTTTGGATAGGTGTCGTATTGGGCCTAGCGGCAGCACTCGCACAAGCAGTCGGCGCACTCATTGCCAGGCCTGCGATGGAAGTCGGCGTTGACCCCGTGGCAGCGTCTGCAGTTCGGGTCGGCATAGCAGCGCTTGGTTTAACGCTTCTAATGCAATTGCCACAACAATCGCTTAAGCAGAAAAACCCCGGCACCTTAAAACTATGGACGCAAGTCGCGATTTCCGGTTTTCTCGGCATGGGTGTTGGCATGACGCTTTTATTGTTTGGCCTATCGGGTGGTAAAGTTGGTATCGTAACCACACTATCTGCGACCACGCCGGCGCTGCTATTGCCGCTACTTTGGTGGCGCACAAAAGAGATACCAGCACCCGGCGCGTGGATCGGAGCATTCCTGGTGATCATCGGCAGCGCTATGATATTCAACGGATAGCGACTAACTACTGTTCCTGGCTTTTCCGCAGCTTTTTCTCCAATTGCCGGAGGCCAAGCGAAAGGCCGATTGTCAAAATCAAATAAATATACGCAACAATCGAATAGGTTTCGAAAAACCTGAATGATCCAGACGCATAGACCTTTCCCATCTGCGTAAGGTCAGCAACGCCAAGGACAGACACAAGCGACGAATCTTTGACCATGGCTACAAGGTCATTGCCGAGCGGCGGCAGGATCGTGCGGATAGCTTGCGGAAAAACCACCAGGCGAAATCGCTGCCATGGCGATAGACCTAACGCTTCGGCGGCTTCCACCTGACCAGGATCAACTGACATAATACCAGCACGAAAAACTTCTGCGATGAAAGCGGAATAGCCGATCATCAGCGCAAGGATCGCCCGCCACATCAACGAAATATCCCGCGTGCGGAATTCGTCCATCATTCCGCTTTCTTGAAACGGAACTGTGATTGAATTGATCAACCACGCAAGTGCCGGTGCCCCCACAAAGGCAATGTAGAACAGCAAAACCAGCATCGGGATGCCACGCACGACTTCCACATAAAATCGAGCAACCTGGCGCAGTACGATCGAGTTGGATAGCGCCATAAGTGCAAGCAAAAGGCCAAGCCCTGTTGCCAGTGCAAAACCAACAAGCGTAACAAAAATTGTGATCTGAACGCCCTTGGATACAACCCCAAATACTTGCGCATAGAGATCATTGGCTGCAATTACCCAGGCAATGGCCAATGCAATGATAACCAAAGCGACAAGCCAGTAGGGAAAATCGTTCTGCGATTTCGATCGTGGCGCTTCAGGCTGCATGACCATCATTCTTATCCGCACGCCACTCAAATATCTGCTCACCCACACCCGCACCCCATGGATCATCGTCGGTTTCAGATACCAGTTTAAAACCATGGCGATCATATAAAGCGCGTGCGGCTTTTAAACCGCTATAGGTCGAAAGCGTTCGGTAATTATAGTCTTTCTGATCACACCACTTCATCGCTTGGTTCATCAATTCAGCACCAAGTCCGTGACCACGCGCCGCCTCTCCAATAATGAACCAGCGCAGATATGCGCCCTTATCAGCACTTCCCGTATAGTCCATGATCAACGAACCAACCAACTCATCATTTTGATGCGCCGTGAGCATGAGATCTTTGGCAGGATCGTGGCGTTCAATGAAATCGCTTACATGATCGGTGATACGTTGAACGAATTGACCACCAAATTTCCACTCGTCGACATAATACGCGACATGCAATTTGACGATGCCCGCTAGATATTCAGCGCGAGCATCTGTCCGGATATCAATGGTCATGCTTTTATTGGCCGAGCTTATAGTCGAGGAACCATTTCTTGTTGAGCGCATCGATGGTGCCGTCCGCTTTCATAGAAGCGATGGCCGCATTGAACGGCGCAACAATTTCAGACCCTTTTGGGAAGATGAAACCGAAATCATCGGTGCCCAGCGGCTCATCATATAATTTCAGCATGCCATTGGATGCATCCACATAGCCCTGCCCTGCAACACCATCTGTAAGCACGGCATCAACATCACCTGAGCGCAATGCCTGGACAGTTGCACCAAATGTTTCAAACAGCTTTATGCGCGGATTACTCTCATCACCATCAAGCACGTCGTAGACTGCAACATAGAAAGGTGTGGTGCCCGGCTGCGCGCCAAACAACGCATCTTCAACACCCGCAAAACTCTTGGAATCGGTAAAACGTGCTTCCTCGCTGCGAACCAGCATGAACATCTGCGATGTCATATAAGAATCTGAGAAATCTACCTTCTCTTTGCGATCTTCTTTTATCGAAATACCAGTCATGCCCATATCATATTGGCCATCAGAAACCGCTTGGATCATCGCGTCCCAAGATGTGTTTTGATATTCGATATTGGCATTGAGGCGTTTGGCAATTTCATTGGTTGCATCATATTCCCAACCAATTTGATCGCCTGATTTCGGATCAATAAATTGCAGCGGCGGATAGGCATTTTCGGTCACCACGACGATTGTTTTGCCGCCTAAATCAGGCAGGTCCTGCGCAAATGAAATTGAAGTAAGTGCGAGCGAAATCGCTGCCGCCATCGAAGAAAGAAGTACATTTTTGAAATTCATATTGGTCTCCACCTGTCACGAGAGCGTTTCTACGTTTCGCTGAAACGCAATACCACTCAATCTGTCTTTTTACTGTCGCGCGTCTTTCGTCTGCGGTGATGCCACCTACGGCGGACGAGCTCCAAGAGAACGGCTCTAACTGGCCTTGAATTTAGAGTGGACTGACAGGGCGCAGAGCGCAAGCTTTTGACGAGCACACAAACAAAAAGGCGAGCATTGCTGCCCGCCTCTTAAAATTCAATGTTTGAAAAGCGCTTATGCGTCTTTATTTTCTTCGTCAGCTGCTGGCGCTTCTTCTGCTGGAACTTCTTTTGCTTTCGCTTCAGCCGCCGCTGCCGCTGCAGCTTCTTCCGCTGCCTTAGCCTCAGCTGCCTTTGCTTCTGCTTCAGCTGCTTCTTCTGCCGCTTTTTCAGCTGCTAATGCTTCTGCTGCAGCAATTTTTTCAGCCTCTTGGGCCGCTTTTGCATCGAGCATCGCCTGACGCTCAAGGTCGTTCAATTTGCGGGCGCGTACACCAGTATTCTCAGTGATACGGGCTTTCTTACCGCGCAGACCGCGCATGTAATAAAGTTTTGCGCGACGGACTTTACCGCGGCGAACAATTTCCACTGCTTCAACGAGCGGAGAATACATTGGGAATACGCGTTCTACGCCTTCGCCATAAGAAATTTTGCGAACTGTAAAGTTTTCTGAAAGTCCGGCACCTGCTCGGGCAATACAAACGCCCTCATAGGCCTGCAAACGTGTACGCTTGCCCTCTGTTACGCGCACTTGCACGCGAAGAGTGTCACCTGGAGAAAAATCTGGAAATGTGCGTACTGCATCAATTTTGCTACGCTGCTCAGCTTCGAGCTGCTCAATAATATTCATCTGTCTGTTCCTGTTCTTTTGAACCGCCAGAGCGCTCGCGAACGGCCCACAATATCTATGATCGTGTAACCTGACCCACAAAAGGTCGGAGCGGTAGTCATGCTCGTAATTGCTTTTGACATTGTGTCTTTTTTGGATCTGCGCCCAAATTCAGCGCGCACATACATCAGCTAGAGTTATTTGTCACCACTTAAGGTGTATTTTTCTTGGCTAGCCGTGCGATTAAGTCAGGTCTGCGTTCTTTGGTTAATTTTTCAGCCTGCTCACGCCGCCATTCTTCAATTTTTCCGTGGTTGCCCGATGATAGAACCTCAGGAATTGCGATCCCCTCCCAATCCGCTGGGCGGGTGTAGTGCGGATGTTCCAAAAGACCCATCTCAAAGCTCTCGGTTTCACCCGAAATATCATTACCCATTACACTGGGCAGAAGTCGTATAATCGCATCAAGCACTACTTGCGCGGCGACTTCGCCGCCCGAAAGGACATAGTCGCCAATCGATACTTCTTCCAGATTGCGCGCATCAATAACGCGCTGGTCGAGCCCCTCAAAACGCCCACAGACAATAACAATACCGGGGCCGTCTTTCAGCTCGCGTACACGCTCTTGCGTTAGTGGCTTGCCGCGCGGGCTCATCATTAATCTCGGGCGAGGGTCATCTTCAGGTGATACCGCATCAATTGCCGCGCCAACCACATCGGCACGCAGAACCATACCTGCACCGCCACCAGATGGCGTATCATCTACATTCTTGTGCTTGCCGGTCGCATAGTCGCGGATTTGGGTGACATCCAGATCCCAAATACCATTGTCGAGCGCACGACCCGCCAATGACTGGCCAAGCGTACCAGGAAACATATCGGGATAGAGTGTTACAACCGATGCGCGAAAACTCATGATGGATCCTCCACATTATCAGGATCACCATCTCGCTCATTCGAACCCTCCGGAGCGATCGTAATTTCGGTCGGCGGCACCAGCGTTATCGCCCAATTTTCAAAATCAACAACTGGCACAACAGCTTTGGTAAAAGGATACATCTGAGTTTTTGAAGTGATGCCGCCATTCTCATTGAGCTTTGCCACTTCAACCATATCGCCCGCACCAAAATTATGCATCGCAGAGACAGCACCGATACGCATGCCCGTGTCATCCAGCACATCCATACCAACCAGATCCTCAATGTAAAATTCATCTTCATCGAGTACTTCATCAGGCATTTGTGAGCGGTCGATGTAAAGCTCGATACCGTTGAGCGCTTCAGCCATATTACGATCATTGACCTGTTCGAACGTCACCACGACAACATTTTTGGCGGGGCGAATATCTTTCACATCAAAGGCGCGGCCATCTTCGGCATAAAGCGTGCCGTAATCGCCCAAAGCTTCGGGATCGCCCGTAAAGCTTTTGACGCGGCATTGACCCTTGATGCCGTGCGGCGCCCCTATGATCCCAACAAGTATGGGATTTTCTAACTCAGTCTTGCTCATAGCGATCCGATAATGCTTTTCGGCAAGGAAGGCAACGAAGCCGTAACCAACCCCGAATATGCTAATCCTATGAGTAGCACCCTTGATACCGATGCATTGTTGCCTGCAACGCCCAAACTTCTCGCTCTGCGTAAGAATTGGCTCGGCAAACTGGCGCAGGAGCGCCGCCTTTCTGAAAACACGGTTGAGGCCTATGAGCGCGATACGCGTCAATTTCTGCACTTTATTTCCGAGCACAAAGGCGGCACTGCGGATATCAAATCCATCGCCAATCTTAAGCCGATGGACTTACGCGCCTATTTGACCAGGCGCCGAAACGAAGGTGCAGGAGCGCGCACCTTAGGCCGCGGTCTTGCGGGCGTAAGATCTTTTTTGCGTTTTTTAGAGAACGAGGGTTTGGTCAATGCAACCGCAGCCAACGCACTGCGCGCGCCCCGTCAGCCAAAATCGCTGCCTAAACCACTTACGGCAAAAGACGCACTGAAAATCGTATCACCCGATCAACAGCTCGCCGAGGAACCTTGGATACGCGCACGAAATATCGCTGTACTCACGCTGCTATATGGATGTGGCATGCGCATCGGCGAAGCACTGTCAATCGATGGAACAGCACTCAAAGATGCTTCTGCAAAATCAATCGCAGTGACCGGCAAAGGCAACAAGACACGGCTTGTTCCTCTTTTACCTGTCGTATTTTCTGCTGTGCATGATTATCGCCAACTTTGCCCCTACGATCTTCACGAAGGTGCGCCGTTGTTTCGGGGTGCGCGCGGCGGAGCACTACAAGCTGCAATTATTCAACGAGACATGCGAAAGCTGCGCGGGGCTCTGGGTTTACCCGACAGCGCGACACCCCACGCATTAAGGCATTCATTTGCGACACATCTGTTGGCGTCTGGTGGCGATCTTCGCACGATTCAAGAACTGCTTGGCCATGCCAGCCTATCAACAACCCAAATTTACACGGGCGTCGACACAAAACATCTGCTTGATGCCTATAATGCCGCGCATCCACGCGCATAGGTCGCGCAAATTTTGCGGTTATTTTTAACCAAATCCTTGCTAATTGAAGCTAGTATTACGCTATGGAAAATCATATGACCAAAGCCGCCGCGATTGCAGATCGCGCATCATCAACAACGCTGGCGATTTTGGGCGCTGTGCATTTGTTTGTGTTAGCGCTAA
>JBCDFK010000004.1:0-16686 GCA_039178065.1 Pseudomonadota bacterium
ATAAAAGCGTGAAGGCAGCGCCAATCGGTGCCGCAGCACGAATGGAAACATCCGCGAGCGCATGCCGCCAAATTAACACACCAAGTGCAGAGGCTGCCATCACAGTATATGAGAACATGGCAAACCATGCTGCAGGAACATGGATATACATAATCCGAACGGTGATGCCTTGCTGATAATCCTCTGGCGCTCGCCAACCCCAATACAGGCCAACCAGCGTAAAGATCACCGCCAAAGCCGAAAGCCAAGGTAGCAATCTAGCCGACCAACCCATAAAACGGGTTGGTGTTACCAGCGCCGACAAAGCACCTATTTTTTGAGGTTTATCGCTCATGATGCGTTTCCATTTGCCACAATCTAGTGCGCAAGCCAATGGCTTGCAATTGCGATAGATCAACGCATCAATAAACTTAAACCGTACTGACGACCTCAACCTTCTCAACCATCGCATCGACGATAATATCGAGCGAAACCGCGCCTACGGTTTTACCTGCATTATCGGTGACGCGCGCCTGAGTCGCATTGGCCTCTTGCAATATGCGTGTGGCTTCATCAAGACGAATATCGCCATGAATTTCCGGGCCCTTAGTCTTGGAATTGGCCTTGGTCATAATCGAATCCACACGAAGCACCCGTGCCCGATTAATATCTTTCACGAAATCGCGAATATAATCATCGGCCGGCCGCAATATGATATCTTGCGCATTGCCTTGCTGCACAATCGCGCCATCACGCAGAATAGCAATTTTGTCGCCAATACGGAGCGCTTCATCAAGATCGTGCGTAATGAAGACGATCGTCTTCTTGAGCTCTTGTTGCAGCTCCAGCATCACGTCTTGCATGTCGGTGCGGATAAGAGGATCAAGCGCCGAGAATGCTTCATCCATCAGCAAAATTTCCGCGTCTGTTGCCAAGGCTCGCGCCAAGCCGACGCGCTGTTGCATACCTCCAGATAGCTGCGATGGGTACCGATCTTCAAACCCACCAAGGCCCACGCGTTCAATCCACTTTTGACTTCTCTTACGCCTTTCAGAAACTTCAAGACCTTGCACTTCCAATCCAAATTCAACATTACTCTGCACGGTTCTGTGCGGCAGCAATGCAAATTTCTGGAACACCATCGCAGTCTTAAATGCGCGAAACTGCTGTAATTCAGCATCAGTCATATTGAGTACATTTTGGCCATCGACCAGCACTTCACCAGACGTCGGTTCAATGAGCCGGTTAATATGGCGAATAAGCGTCGACTTGCCAGAACCCGACAGACCCATAACAACTTGAATACCGTCTTGCGGCATATCAATATTAATATCCTGCAGACCGAGCACACTATTGTGTTGCTCCAGGAGTTCGGATTTGCCCATTCCATTGCGAACAGCTTCCAAGGCAACCGCTTCATTTTCGCTGAAAATCTTATACAGCGATTTTATTTGAATACCTGACATGAATTAATGTCCCTTCTCACGGTGTTCTTGGATACGTTTGCCATATGCCTGACTGGCTCGGTCGATAATGATCGCAAGGATCACAATCGCCATGCCGGCCGAAACACCCATAAAGAGAAACTGACCATTAATTGCTTGGAGTACTGGCTTACCAAGACCCGGCGCGCCAACCAGAGCAGCAACAACGACCATCGCCAAAGCCATCATGATGGTTTGGTTCACGCCGGCCATGATGGTCGGCAAAGCCAATGGCAACTGCACATTGGTCAAGCGCTTCCAGTTTGATGCACCAAATGCATCAGATGCTTCCAGGACTTCTTTATCAACCAACCTGATCCCCAAATTGGTTAGTCGAATAATCGGCGGTACCGCATAGATGATAACCGCAATAATGCCCGGCAGCTTGCCAATACCAAATAGCATAATCACCGGAATCAAATAAACGAAGCTGGGCATCGTTTGCATGACGTCGAGAATTGGATTGAAGAACGTTTGTACCCGGTCTGACTTCGCCATCATGATGCCGATCGGAATGCCAATGATGATGGCAGATAATGTTGCTGTGGAGATCATCGCCAGCGTTTTCATAGCGTCTTCCCACATGGCGAAATAGCCGATCAGAAAGAGACCGACAAAAGTGCCAGCCGTCAAAAACAAGCTTCTGCTCGCGAAATAAACTAGCCCGCAAAGCACAAGAAGAACAACGATCCAGGGCGTGTTGAGCAGCAGTTTTTCAAAGTTGATCAAAAACCATTCGACGGGAAAAAAGAAACTCTCAATCGTATCGCCATAGGCGCGTGTAAACTCCCTAAACCCGCCATCAATGCCCTTGCGCAAATCGCGCAATGCCGTTTTTTCCATTTCTGGAAATTCATCTAACCAACTCACGAACTACCCCCCCAATTTTATAAATTTTCATAATAAAATGGCGCGCGAAGGATTCTCCGCGCGCCTAATTTATTCAGCAAGTCATCAACCTTTGATTTTGGCTGCCACTTCCGGTGAAACCCACTGGCTCCACAAATCTTCAAAGTTTTCGATGAAATACTCAGCACCATCTTCATTGGAGCCTTGCTCGTCTTCCATCCACGCCAAAACCTGACCTACGGTCTGGTTCTCCCATTGGCGGTTTTTCAGATAGTCCATTGCAACAGCGTTCTTCTCGGCAAACTCTTTTGTTGCAACAGTGAAAACTTCAGACTTAACCCATGAATTGGTCTTCGGGTCCTCACAGTCCACTTCGACTGTACATGTGTCCCACTCAGTCTTGTCATGGGGTACTTCACGATCCAGAAGAACCATCTCGTATTTGCCCAATATTGCGGTCGGTGCCCAATAATATCCGAGCCAGCCTTCTTCACGTGAAAACGCCTTAGCAATCGATCCGTCAAGGCCAGCGGCAGAGCCGGGGTCTACAAGTTCAAATCCCTTGCCCTCGCCGTCACGCGCTTTGAACAGATTTGTGTTGATGGTCTGACACGCCCAGCCTGACGGACAACCATAAAAGGCGCCTGTTGAATCATCTTCCCCGCCAGGGAACAAATCAGGTCGTGCCAAAGCATCACTCACGGTTTTGATGTTATTGGCATCGGCGATATATTTCGGCACCCACCAGCCTTCAACACCACCGTCTTGCAGAATTTCAGCGGCGATGACGAGCGAACCTTCTTCTGCTGCTTCATCAAGCAAATCGCGGAACGCATTGATCCACAATTCAGGCGCCAAGTCTGGCTCTCCCTTCTCGCGCATAGATGTAAATGTCGGCACAGTGTCCCCCGTAACCAGCTCAACATTACAGCCATAGCCTTTTTCCAAGATCAGTTTGTCGACTTGTGCGGCAACACCAGCGGACGCCCAATTCATCTCAGCGATTGTCACATCGCCACACTCGGCAGCCTGCGCGGATCCAGAAATCGCGGCAAAGGCAACGCCAGCTAAAAGTGGCAAAAGTGTTTTTTTCATATTTGTGTTTCCTCAGTTTATTTTGTGACCAGAATAATTCCCGTCTCTATTAGAGGGTTCCAAGGGTAACGACTGGACAGGCAGAGTCAAATTTACGCGCGATAAAATAGCGGGACATTTTCGACAAAACTCCATATGCCGTTAGGGAAGTTGGCATAATTGAGACTCTACTCGCCTTTAAAGTGCTTTATAAAGGCCTGCACTTTTGCCGATCTATGCAAATCAACATGCGTCACCATCCAAATCGAGGTCTTCCACTCAGGCCTGGTTGGCATGATTTCAACCAAATTGGGATTGTTTTGCGCCGCTTCAGCAGGAGAAAATCCGATGCCAAGTCCGGCTTCAATGCCAGCAGCAATGATATGCGCCTGATTGACTTCAAGTTTGAAATCGACATCGCCAAAGCTATCCAGCAACCAATTTTTGAACGGCGCGCGTGATTCTTCGCCAATCGTTCCAATAAAGCGATGGTGTCTAAATTCTTCAACCGACTTGGGGCGACCATATGCAGCGACATAGGCTTTGCTTGCATAAAGCGCCATATCCAGCCGCTTATAAAGTCTGACAACATTGTCAGGATCATCTGGACGCCCGCCCGCTCGAAACGCAACATGCGCTTGGCCATATTCAAGCTTCATCAGCGATGCGGTGGAAATGATCTGAACGCGAATATCGGGATGTAGTATGCTGAATGCCGCAATATTTGGTAAAATATAGGATGCGAGTCCCTCTAACGTTGTGACGGTTATTTCACCACTAAGGGTATCTGGCCCGCCCTTTGCCCGTCTTACAAGTTGTCCAAATTGCTCATCAGTAGCATCCGCGACCCGCAACAAATCAGCGCCCAGTTCAGTCGCCGTAAAGCCTCTTGCGTGGCGCTGAAACAGCTTGGCACCCAGGGCGGCTTCCAGTTCATCAATATGGCGCGTCACGGTTGCACGATGAACGCCCAGCGTTTCAGCTGCAGCACTAATTGTGCCCAATCGCGCCACCGCGGCCGCCGTGCGAATTTCGTTCCAATTGTTCATCAATCACATGTCGCATAAATGCGCATATAATGCGCTTTTGAGTATCTATAGCATTTTGATGCAACATGTAAAATGCGCTCTTCGTTCAATGACAAAGAAAGACACGGTCAAATGAGAATTCTGGCTTTCGCAGCAAGTAACTCTGCTCAATCAATCAATAAGCAACTCGTTACTCACGCATCAGAGATTTTTAAATCAGAGGTTCACACCGGCGCAGAAGTTGAAATTCTCGATCTCAATGACTTCGAAATGCCGATCTACTCAATAGATCGGGAAAAATCTGACGGTATCCCCGAAGCGGCGCAAACATTCTTCAACAAAATTGGTGAAGCCGACGCCCTCTTGATTTCCTATGCCGAGCACAATGGCTTTTATACATCTGCTTACAAGAACATCTTCGACTGGGCATCTCGCATCGAAATGAAAGTGTTTCAAAACAAGCCAATGGTGATCATGTCCGCATCAATCGGACCGAATGGCGGTGCAAACGCGCTCAAAACGGCCGTAGAATCAGCACCCTTTTTCGGCGCTACTATTTTGGGCAGCCTGTCAGTGGGGCCTTTTTCTGAAAAGTTCGATGCGGCCAACGGCATGTTAAGCGACACCGATCTGGCAAATTCGCTGCGCCAGTCTTTATCGGCACTGCGAGAAACCGAAAACAAGGCGGCATAGTATGACCCAAGCGACCACCAACCTGTTGCTAAGAGCATCAGCAATACTCTGGGTAATTTGGGGATTGGTTCACATGCTGGCAGGCGTGATGACCATATCAAGAGAAACGGGTGGCGCCATTGCCGGCATAGCGGATGCGGTTGATCCCGCGCTTTTGGAGATGGCCTATCACCCCGCGGCGGGCGCAGTCATCAATCAACACGGCTTCAATCTCTTATGGATTGGTGCCACGACAACAATCGCTGCCTATTATGTTTGGCGCGCCGTACCCGTTGCGATATTCATCGCCGCTCTCGTCGGCGGGTTGGCTGATATCGGCTATTTCATCTTCATGGATTTAGGTGGTTTCGTAAACTTCATACCCGGTACGCTCATGACACTCGTATCATCAGCGGCGGTTATTCTGAGCTTTACGGCATATTTTAAGTCAATCCGGCATCAAACCAATGCGCAAAGCGGATAACTCCAAATAGGTATTTCAATGAACCAGAATTTAAAAAAATATGGTCTTCTTGCCCTCAAAATTCTGGTTGGTGCAGCATTTGCAGCCGCTGGTTTAGCAAAATTAGCCGGCGTACAAATGATGGTCGATACATTCGAGGCTATCGGGATTGGCCAATGGTTCCGGTACCTTACGGGCATTATTGAGGTTGGTTCCGCTGTATTGCTATTTATTCCAAACAAGCAGGCCTACGGAGCCGCACTATTAGTGTGCACGATGATCGGAGCAGTACTGGCACATTTATTGATATTGGGACCAAGCGCTGTTCCAGCGCTCGTTTTGGGTCTGCTATCGGCGATCATCTTGTTTGTGCACCGCGACCAAATAACGGCAGCATAGCCTTCAAATTGGCGGCATTCATGCCGCCAGTTCCGGCTAGCCGAATGATTTATTGAGTTTTGCAAATTGTTGGTGCGGAACGTTCGCTGCGCGCGCTTCCATCCAATCCAATAGATTCCCTGATGTGAGACTCGCAGAATAATAGAAGCCCTGCAATGCATCAGCGCCCGCAAGTTCAGCCATTTTAACCTGGTCCAAGGTTTCAACACCTTCAACAATCACCGCTGAGCCGAGTGCATGCGCCATTTCTACGGACGAGTTTAACAGGGCCTGCACGCGTTCATTAGATGACGCTTCATCAATCAAAGAACGATCAAGTTTGATGACATCAACCGGAATATTTGCAAGCCGTGTAAGATTTGAAAAGCCTCGACCAAAATCGTCAATAGCAACTGTAAAGCCGTTTTGTTGAAGGTTTTCGACCGTTTCTTTGAAATGGGTGCGCGAGGTGTCCATCACGTCCTCGGTAATTTCAATTTGAATGCGATCTGCGGGGAAGTCTCTCGCCTCACACTTTTCGATCAAAGATGGAACAAAATCGGTTTCAGAAAAATGCTCGGTGCCAATATTGATAGCGACCTTAAGTGGATAGCCCGCATTTTCCAATTCTATCGCCTCAGATATCGCGCGCGCAGCGACCCAGTCTCCCAATTTTCTCATCACATTGGTTTTTTGAATAGCATTTAGGAACAGGTCAGGCGTCAGTCGGCCGTGTACCGGGTGTTGCCAACGCAACAACGCCTCAACGCCCGTAACATCCTGATTTTTCAAACAGAATTTTGGTTGATATTCGAGTATCAGCTCGTCGTTCTCAATTGCATTTGTTACCGCAGCGAGAATTTCACTTTTACCGCCCAGCGCATTGCGACGATTATACAGTACAAACCCGCCCTTGCCCTTTGACTTTGCTCGATACAGCGCCACATCAGCGCGCCTGACCAATTCATCAACGCTCTCGCCATGGTCGGGATAAATCGCGCCGCCAGCAGAAACATTACAAGGTATGTCGATACCATCGATCCGAACCGGCTTTGAGACCGCATCTCTCAATTCTTCGCAGATTTCCGCAACGTTTTCTGTGTCACACGGAATTGGAAGAAGGATGGCAAATTCATCACCGCCAAAACGACCGATAATCGGATGCGTTCCAGTTATGCCGCGAAACTTTTGATCCATAAAACGCTTGGCAGCAGGATATAGGCTCTGCGCAAATGCCTTCAAAACTGCGTCACCAACACTGTGCCCACGCACATCATTGATCTCTTTAAAACCGTCAAGGTCCAGAAAAATGAGAACACCACGCTTTTCTTGTGAGGTGCGAAACCTGATCTGCTCTTTACTACCATTTGTAAAATAGGCGCGGTTGCCGATACCAGTAACGGTATCCTCATATACCCTTTTAGCCAGTTCGCTTGCGTGATTATCAACCGTGCGAGCGAGTTCGTTATAAGCGCCAACAATCTCTTGTAGTTCCACAATGTTGGAATGTGCGCGACAGGGCGCAACCGCTTTGGGTACGCCCGATTGTAATTGTTCTTGAAGATCACTGTTAAAGTTTTCAAGCGGACGAGCCAGCCAACGCATGGAAACTCTGATTGAAATTATTGTCAGCAAAATCGCGATTAGGAATCCGGCTAACAAAGGCATCAGATTTGCAAATGCTTTTGCTTCCAATTCGGATATCGGTTGCGGAATCATCACGCCCCAGCCAGGGCCAGGAACAACGGTTAAACCCGCGATCATATCGCCCTCAAGTGCTGGCGAATAGAAGCGCTCCACGCCTGTTTCGCCATTCATCATGCGTTTTACAGCAGAGACAGCAGAAATATTTTTGGCCGCTTTGACCCAATGATCTAGCGGGTGTGACAGAACATTTCCGTGCTGATCAACGATCGCTGCATGGCCCTTTTCGCCAAACGATATTTCCTTGCCCAGCTCCTGAAAGTACTTAGTGCTAATTTGAGCGACGGCGATATTCTCACCTGACTTGGCGACAAGAAATAGGGCGTTAATACCTTGCGACAGTTTGAACACTGGTGTGAATTCAAAGTTCGAAGTCGTCGCATAGCCCTTTATCATCGCCAGTAATTCATTGCTAAATTTACTGTTCGCGGAGGAATGCAAGATATCGCCCGTTTTCGGATCAACAATCGACACACTTTGAATTCCCAACGTGTTCAAGAGTTCTTGCGAGTTTTCGACTTTACCGGTCCGGCCCAACGTTGATGAAATTGTCTTAACCGTGGTTCGTAAATCTCGCTCATAGCGCGAAAGGGCTGATGATAGATTTTCAGCCAGCAGCAAGTGTCGATCTTTAACTTCGTTGAACTCGCGCGCCAAAGTTCGTTCATAAGTAAGCCATGTCAAACCAGCCAAAGGCAACAAGCCCACAGCGATGAATGCAACCAGCAAGCCAGTACGAATATTCAGGTTCACGTCTAGTTCTCCACCTATAAATTTCTCCTCAAACAGCGACTTGCAAGCTGCAAATGCGCGACGATTGAGTCTGAAATTTTTGAGCGAGAAGTGCAGATAGATGCGCAAATTCCGGCGCGTTGCGCTTACTCACGAACATATCAGATCTAAGCTGATCCAGCTGCTTGCATCATGCCCAATGGTCGAAAAACCACCGCAACAGGTTAGCCATGCTAGCGCACTTACGTTTCGATGCAGTTAATTGCGTTGCTCAATTGCGCGGTGTCGAGTTAGGTTTAGGTTTTCAGCAAGGCCCGGAATTTGGGTCTTTGAGATAGGTCGTCATCAATTTCACTTTCTTGCGTATTTCTTGCAAGTCGTCGATGCGTTGATCAATGTCGACTAGCTTTTTCTCAAGGTTTGAGATCAGCTCTGATCGTTGAATTGTGTCCCTCGGATCATCCGGCAAAATCCTTTTGATTTCGGACAATGAAAAGCCGAGCGCCTTACTCATGGTGATGGTACTGAGGCGGGAAATTGTGGCTTCAGAATACTCTCGATAACCGTTTACCTGCCGACTTGGCGGCGGTATCAATCCATGCTTTTCGTAAAAGCGAATACGCGACGTCGAGACATTCGCGATTTTTGCCAGCTCACCAATTTTCATAACGCTTGACCTTCAACCATTGTCGAAGGTTTATAACCCGTGGACCCAAGAAAATCTAGGTTCAAAAATGTCCAATTTTTTCATCTTTGAACCGCTTGACTTACCAGACGGATAAAAAACTAAAAATCGGTTTGGACTGCAATACAAGGATCCAAAAATGACCACTTCCCGCCTCTTTGAACCGCTCACTTTACCAAATGGAGCAATTCTGAAAAATCGACTTGCAAAGGCCGCGACAGAAGAAAGCCTGGCAGCTGACGGCCAGCTTCCCGACGCCAAATTGCAAACACTTTACCGGCGCTGGGCCAAAGGTGGTCCAGGCCTGCTGATCACTGGCAATGTGATGGTATCACCCAGTGCAATGTCAGGACCAGGCAGTGTTGTACTGCAAGAAGGCACTAATCTAGATCCATTTAAAAAATGGGCTCAAGCAGGACGCGCAGACGATGCGCAATTCTGGATTCAGATCAATCATCCCGGCAGGCAGATGCTTTCTGCACTTGGGGAAGAAACAGTTTCCGCATCCGCGGTATCGGTTGAAATCCCTGGCCTTTCAAAGGCCTTTAGCCAACCTCGGGCACTAGAAGAAAATGAAATACAAGACATTATCACAAGGTTTGCAACAAGTGCCGCTTTGGCCGAAGAGGCCGGCTTTACAGGCGTACAAATCCACGCCGCGCACGGATATCTGGTCAACCAGTTCTTGTCGCCACTCACAAATCAACGCACCGATCAATGGGGCGGCTCGCTTGAAAACAGAGCAAGGCTGCCGTTTGAGATTGTAAAGGCGGTGAAAGCAAGTGTTTCTGATGAATTTTGTGTCACTGTGAAACTCAACTCAGCAGATTTCCAAAAAGGTGGCTTTGACAAAGACGACGCAAAATGGGTGGTCGAGCAATTGGGCGATCTTTCGATCGACTTAGTTGAAATTTCAGGTGGCTCCTATGAAAGCCCAGCAATGCAGGGAAGGGCCGAAGATGGAACCAGCACACAGCGTCGCGAGGCCTATTTTGTCGAGTTTGCACGTGAGGTAGCCGAGATTGCCGAGATGCCAATTATGGTAACAGGCGGCATCAGATCGCGAGCGGTCGCTGAAGATGCAATCACCAAAAATACGGGCGGCATCGGCGTTTCAGTACTCGGAATCGCGCGCGCCATGGCATTTGAGCCTAATCTCATCAACAATTGGAAAGAAGGTAAAACGCTGGAAGTCGACATTCCAAATGTTGTTTGGAAAAACAAAAGACTGGCAGGTCTGGCATCTATGATGCTGGCCTATGAACAGCTAGACCGGATGTCAGTCGGAAAATCGCCCAACAAGGGCGGCATCCCCTTCTTGACGTTCGTTCTAAGACAAATGAAATCCAATAAAATGACAAAACGATATCGCAAGTGGCGAGAAAGCCATATTTGAGCGAGATCCAATAATAATGATCGACGCCGCGGAGATAACTCGGACCAGTCCGCGGCGCCAATGGCCTATTTTACGGTAATTGTGATGACATCCGACATCACGGGCGGGTTGTGAGGCACGTGATTCATAACGCCAAGCACCAACTGTAAAGTATGTTCGCCCGGTTCCAACTCGAGAACAGTTTCGGTTTGACCGGCTCCATAGTGAATATTGTTTTCGTCTGCGAGAATACCGTAGTCAAATTCTTCAGCACCGTCTTCACCTTCACCCATTGGTGGGCGGTCGAGCAAAATATGATGATGGCCGGTGTTTTCCTTGTCGACGCCAGCAGGCGCAACGCCCATACCAGATAGTCCGAAAATCACTTTGACTGGACCCTCAACCACGTCACCATCTGCAAGGTTTACAAAATATTGTTTTGCGCCCGGTGCAGATGGTGTCTCCCCTGCATAAGCATTGAATGTTAAACCAAGTGCAATCATGGATGTTGCAAGCACTAGCTTTCTCATATTTATTCCTCCAATTGGTTCACGAATGATTTCGTGTATTTGAACAACACGTCACGGAGCATTTTTATTCGATGTGGTTCAGAAAAAATTCCGCGTCGGAGATAAGTCGCCAGATGAGCGAAGTTTATCCAAGGCTTTGGCGCTACTGTTTCACTTTAACCCGGACGCACGATTTGGCTGATGATCTAGCCCAAAATAGCTGCTCACGTGCGTTGGAAAAATCACATTTGTATAAGCCTGGCACCCATTTCGATCGTTGGATATTCCGCATTGCGCATCGAATTTGGCTCAATGACCTTAGAAACTCCAAGGTTAGGCAAGGCAGCGGTGTTATTCCCATCGAAGAAGCACAACTAACCGATACAAATTTAGATCCGGAGACGAATATTTTGGGCGGTGAAGTGTTATCAGCAGTGATGCAACTTCCCGACGAACAACGAATGACCGTATTCCTAGCCTACGTCGAAGGATATACCTCTAAGGAATGTGCCGAAATGTTGGACATCCCTATCGGGACCGTCATGAGCAGGTTGGCATCCGCACGTGGAAAACTGGCAGCAAAGTTCCAAGTTGAGGAATCTGGACAATGAGCGTTTCGTTCACAAATGAAGATCTAACGGCATATTTAGACAAAGAATGTTCACCAGAACTTGCTGAAAAAATCGCGCGTCAATTAGAGTCAGACGGTGAGCTGCGCAGCCGCATAGAAAAACTGAAAATCGACAAGGACAGTTTGCACGCTGCGTTTCAAGAACTTGCACCGCGATCTGCCTCCGTTCCCAAATTAATTACGCAGCACGCGCCGCCCGCCACAGCCGGAATGCCAATCACGAAGATTGCCGCAGGAATATTAGTCGGCGCATTCCTGGGCGCCAGCGCGATGTATGTATCCACCTCACCTGATCAACAAGATTGGATGGACGCGGTCGCATCATACCAAGCACTCTACACCACTGATACGCTCAAATTTGTGGATCAAGACGATGCTCAACTTACATCTGAACTTGCCCGCGTGAGCGCAACATTGGGCAAGGATATCAATCTGGATGATCTACAGTCTTTTGATGCGCTGGATTACCAACGTGGACAGGTCTTATCATTTGCCAACCAACCGCTCATTCAATTGGCCTTCCTCACTAAAGATGGTAAGGCCGTTGCGCTTTGCATCACGAAAGCTACAGGTACACCAGATAGCGGACTGAACTTTTCCAAGCTTCAGGGTTTAGAAGCGGCCACATGGTCAAAAGGCGAATATAACTACATCATCATTGGCGGTGAAGACAAAGCGCTGATATCAAATGCCGCAAAGCTGTTTCAAGAGCGCGTCTAACATACTCAATCGCCGACATTGCGCAGCGCATAGCCTGCAGCCAACGGGCCTAGCACCGCGAAGAGCAGCATCAAGGCGGTAAGCAGCAAGATGGGCGCGCGAAATGGAGCGCCATCAACCACAGCGCCGTAACTTGCCATCACACCAAAGATAAGCACCGGAATAACCAACGGCAAAATCAAAACCGAAACAAGAAGTCCACCACGCGGCAATGAAACCGCAACCGCAGCGCCGACTGCACCAATAAACGTGATTGCAGGCGTTCCAATAAGCAAGGTGAGAGCAGTGGCGAACATCGCATCTACAGACATATTGAGCAACAATCCCAAAAGCGGCGTCACCAAAACAAGCGGCAAGCCTGTCGTGATCCAATGCGCCAAACATTTTGAAAACACGGCCATCGATAGTGCGATCTCATGCCGGTTGAGCACCAATAGATCAAGCGCGCCATCTTCTCGGTCAATCTGAAATAGCCGTTCTAGTCCAAGCAGGGAAGCAAGCAACGCGCCGGTCCATAGTACCGCTGGACCGATACGCGCAAGCAAATTCAGATCTGGTCCCATGGCGAAAGGCGTCACGGCAACAATTGCCAGATAAAACAAAATGCCAATTAATGCGCCACCACCGGCGCGAATGCCTAGTTTGATGTCACGAATTAAAAGAGCGGTCATAGGGCGCGCTCCGCAAATCGGAGCATCTTCATACCATCCACATCAATCGGCAAATGCGTCGCTGCCACGACAATGCCGCCCGCCTTCATATGATCGGAAACAATGCCAGCAAAAACTTCTTCAGCGTGACCATCCAAGCCTGAGGTTGGTTCATCCAGCAACCAAATCGGGCGATGGTTTAAAAACAGACGCGCAATCGCGATGCGACGCTTCTGACCCGTCGATAGGTCAGAATAAGGAACATGATGCACATGTGATAAGCCCACACGTTCAAGTGCAGCGACGATGCTAAAATCAGCAATGCCAAAATAGTTCTGCCAAAATTCCAAATTCTCAGCAACCGTCAGCGCGGGTTTCATCCCGTTTTGAGGCCCAAGATAATGCGAAAATTGTGCAATATCATTCCCATCGCAAGCAACTGTACCTGCAGCGGCCGGAAGAAAACCCGCAACAACCCTCAATAGGCTAGACTTACCAGCACCATTGGGACCAGTTACCAACATGCCCTCACCAGACTTAAGCGCAAAAGACACTCCTTCGAATATCCTTGTATCGCCGCGGTCGCAGGCCAAATTTTCAGCAATTAGCTGCATTTATTGTCACAGACCCCTCAATTGATCGAGCAATGGCACAGATTCTGCCAATTTTGCAATCTGAAGTCAGCTTTTGACCATAGTCGGTCTAGAATTTTGGATTTATTGGCAGTATGGAGTGCCCATACCCGCACAAAAAGACTGCGCGGCATGCAAACTGCCTGCGCATCAAACCATGAAGGAAGAGCACTTGTCCAAAATTGACAGCTTTCAATGTCGTAAGACGATGACCGTGGCCGGCAAGGAATATACTTATTACAGCCTTGCTGAAGCCGAAAAGAACGGCCTTGAGGGCATCTCAAAGCTGCCTTTCTCGATGAAAGTGCTTTTGGAAAATCTGCTGCGCAACGAAGACGATCGCTCTGTGACAAAAAAAGACATCGAAGCAGTCGCAAACTGGATCAGCGATAAGGGCGCGGCGGGCTATGAAATAGCATACCGCCCAGCACGCGTTCTGATGCAAGACTTCACAGGCGTTCCAGCGGTTGTTGATTTGGCAGCGATGCGCGACGCAATGGTATCGCTGGGTGGCGATGCGCAGAAAATCAATCCGCTCGTGCCTGTTGATCTGGTTATCGACCACTCTGTGATCGTTGATGAATTCGGCAACCCGAACGCTTTTGCGAAAAACGTAGAACTTGAATATGGTCGCAACGGCGAGCGCTACCGCTTCTTGAAGTGGGGTCAAAGCGCCTTTGATAATTTCCGTGTTGTCCCGCCAGGTACCGGTATCTGCCACCAGGTCAATCTTGAATATCTTGGCCAGTGTGTATGGACGAAAGAAGATTCTGGCGATTTGATCGCATATCCCGACACATGTGTGGGCACCGATTCCCATACAACTATGATCAATGGTCTTGGCGTTCTTGGTTGGGGTGTGGGCGGCATCGAAGCGGAAGCTGCCATGCTCGGCCAGCCAATTTCTATGTTGTTACCCGAAGTCATCGGCTTCAAACTCACGGGCGAAATGAAAGAAGGCATCACGGCAACTGACTTGGTGCTAACCGTGGTTCAAATGCTCCGCAAAAAGGGCGTTGTCGGCAAATTTGTTGAATTCTTCGGTCCTGGTTTGGACCATCTAACACTCGCTGATGCGGCGACCATCGGCAATATGGGCCCTGAATATGGCGCGACATGCGGCTTTTTCCCCATAGATGATGAAACACTAAACTATCTCAATATCACTGGTCGTGAAGAAGATCGCATCGCGCTGGTTGAAGCCTACTCTAAAGAACAAGGCATGTTCCGCACATCTGACATGGATGATCCTGTCTTCACAGACACATTGGAACTCGACCTTTCAACTGTTGTGCCATCAATGGCGGGACCAAAGCGTCCTGAAGGCCGCATTCCGCTGGAAAATGTTGGCGCTGGTTATCGTGAAGCCTTTGTTTCTGAATACAAAAAAGACGCTTCATTGCTCGACAAACGCTATGAAGTTGAAAATGAAGACTATGATCTGGGCAATGGTGATGTTGCAATCGCGGCGATCACATCTTGTACAAACACATCTAACCCGTCAGTGCTCATCGGCGCTGGTCTTTTGGCACGAAATGCCAATAAGCTCGGCCTTAAACAAAAGCCTTGGGTGAAAACATCACTCGCTCCTGGCTCGCAAGTTGTTGCCGAATATCTCGCAAACTCCGGCCTTCAAGAAGAACTCGATCAAGTTGGCTTCAACCTGGTTGGGTTTGGTTGCACCACCTGTATCGGCAACTCTGGTCCGCTGGACACAGACATTTCTAAAACTATTAACGATAAGGGCCTCATCGCAGCAGGTGTGCTTTCCGGCAACCGCAACTTTGAAGGTCGTATTTCACCTGATGTTCAAGCGAACTATCTGGCGTCTCCGCCATTGGTTGTTGCTTATGCCTTGGCTGGAACAGTCAATATCGACCTAACCAACGAGCCCTTGGGCCAGGATAAAGATGGCAATGATGTTTTCCTTAAAGACGTCTGGCCGTCCAACAAGGAAATCCAGGAGTTCATTCAGAAATACGTCACCCGCGAGATCTTCGCTGCAAAATATGCAGACGTCTTTAAGGGAGATGAAAACTGGCAAGCGGTTACCGTCCCAGATGGTGATACCTATGCTTGGGAAGACACATCCACATACGTGCAGAACCCACCATATTTCGTGGGCATGAGCGCATCGAAAGGCACAATTGGCGACATTAAAGGCGCACGTGTCATGGGTCTGTTTGGCGATAAGATCACCACAGACCACATTTCGCCAGCGGGCGCGATTAAAGCCGCATCGCCTGCCGGTGCCTATTTGATGGACAATGGCGTCGGTGTAATGGACTTTAACCAATATGGTACGCGTCGCGGCAACCATGAAGTGATGATGCGCGGCACATTCGCCAATATCCGCATTCGCAACTACATGCTGGGCGAAAACGGCAAAGAGGGCGGTTTCACCATTCACTATCCGTCAAAAGAAGAAATGCCGATCTATGATGCAGCCATGAAGTACCGCGAAGAAGGCGTACCTCTGGTGATTTTCGCCGGCGGCGAATATGGCAATGGTTCATCCCGCGACTGGGCCGCCAAAGGCACGAATTTGCTGGGCGTAAAGGCTGTTATCTCAGAAAGCTATGAGCGCATTCACCGCTCAAACCTGGTGGGCATGGGCGTCATCCCATTTGTCTTTGAAGAAGGAACAAGCTGGAAATCCTTAGGTCTTTCCGGAGACGAAATGGTTTCAATCGAAGGATTGGCCGATGTTCAACCGCGCCAAAAGGTAATCGCGAAGCTTACCTATGCCGACGGACGGACTATCGATCTACCATTGATCTGCCGCGTTGATACGGCCGATGAAATCGACTACCTCAAAAACGGTGGGATTTTGCAAACTGTGCTGCGTGATCTCGCGGCGTAATAAATTGCAACAAATCCGCACCTGGCGATAAATATTGCCAGGTGCACTCTACAAACAGCGTCATTGACCCCACCAACGTGGTAACAAGTCACAATGTTTGATTTCGACGCACAAATTGACCGACGCCAGGTACCAGCATTAAAAACCCATCCAATCGTTTTGGGTGATGAAGGCAGACATCTCTTTGCCGCTGGTGTCGCTGACATGGACTTCAAAGTCGCGCCACCCATCCTTCAAGCGCTGGAAAAACGCCTGTCA
>JBCDFK010000005.1:0-16438 GCA_039178065.1 Pseudomonadota bacterium
ACCAAAAAACATGATTGCGCGATCTACCCCGTACTTATATTTTAAATGCGCTCGGAATTTCTTATAATTGATTTTTCGTCCCAGACCTTCAACTGCTTTTTTCAGGTTTTGGGCGTCAATAAATGCGATCGTGGTCATAAATTGGTGGTGTTTCGGTTAGCTCTGTTACTGGTAGGAGTACGTGTACGAAATGACAGTGCTACTATTATACCAAATATTGCAAAAGTAACCCATTCCTGGAGCATTAGTTTGTAACGCCACAGAAAGCCCTCTCAGGGGCTTTTTTGTTTCAAATAGGTGGTTGGTTGATTTTTGGCTCTTTGCTGCTCTACGGCGCTGTTTTAGCTGCCTGAGCTATATTACAAATCCAAGCCAGGCTTTTTTGAATTAGATATGTATCACGGGTAGCTCATCTTGATCGTGATTGATGATCTCAAGATCTCCCCTTCCCTGATCGATCGCAACTTTCAAACCACCCTTCATGGTGTTGTAGTACGTGATCTCTATTTTGTTTTGTTGGTTGTCCACACTTCTCATTTTTAATGAGCTTATATTATTATTTTTATCCAAGCATATATTATAGAGGCGTCCGAATTCTGGACTGATTAAGCGACTTTTGAGTCCATATCCTGGACGGTTTTGTCCAAATTCTGGACTGGCCAAATCGACTAATCCACATCTCTGATTTACTCCATTTTTGATTTTAAACGCTCAGTCCAAATTCTGGACTGTAGTCCAACGGCAATGTTTTCAACGTATTCTACCGACCTTTGCTGTCATCGTAGAGGCGAACTTCATACAACCACTTTTCAGTTGAACGAACACCACTACCTCCCTCCTGCTTTTCGATAAGGCCCAATTCAATTCCCATCTTCAAGGCATCAAACACACTTGAGCGACTGGCACCCAACCACTCGGCTAAGTCCTCTTTCTTCAGGACGCAATATGGATAGTTGGGATTGTTGGAAAGCTGATCAACGCTGTCGATCACAGCGTACTGGATCTGCGTCAATCCATACTTCTTCCGGATTGGGTGATGCACGATCGTAAACTGAGGCATCATACCTACACGAAAATTCCCTGCGACCTCTCCCACGCGTTTCATATGTCAAAAGTATACACCAACCAGGCGAACTGCCGGGTGTGGATATCAGATCCCGAAATGTGGATTACTCCCCTCCTCCGGATCGACCAACTCAGCGTCCCGATCGGCTCCTGGAGCTTGCAAGCGTAGCTCTGCTTTCAAGGTGCCAATTTCCTTTGCCTGCGCCGCCACTCGATCGACAAATCGACCCATCTCCTCAAACCACTCTTTTCGATCGTCTTTCAGCTGCTCAATCATGCGATCACGCACCTGCTTATCGACCTCCAAGGAATTGATCTTTTCTTGCAATCGACGGACATCCTCCCCATCCTGTTCTTTCGGCGCTGATGTTGTAGGTTCTGGCTCCGGCTCCACCGGTTTTTCCGCTTGCACCGGCGCTGGCTGCTGCTTCTGCACGGGAATAAACTGCGGATCCTCATTGTCGCGTTGTTCACGCATAACGCGTAATCGCTCCGTGACTGAGGCCGGATCAATCAGGAACATGAAAGGCAGTGCAGTGGATGGCTCGCGGCTGTCCGGATCAACCTTGATCGCATCCAACTTCAGCTTGTGGCAGTATCGCTGCACAGTCCGCTCCGTGATTGGGAAGCCGTGCTGTTCAAACTCCCCTACTGCCTCAAGCACCGTCATCGTGTAGGCCGACATGTCGCGACCAGTCGCGACAGGTGCAGTGGTTGTCGCGACACTGTCGTTGATTGTCGGTCGGCTGTCGTCACTGGCTTTTAATCCGGTATTTTCTGGATTGGGATTTGAGCTGTCGGGCATTGTCGCTTGGTTGTCGCGACTTGTCGCGCCGAAATGACTAGGTGTCGGCCGGTGTCGGAAGTGGTCGGACGGGCTGTCGGCTGCTGGAAAACGGGTGTTGTTTGAATTCATAGGTAAATCGTAACATAGGTAGATAGCTTCATATGAACATATAAACAGATGAAGCTAGGTTCCTAGTTAACTATTTTTTAGGAACATAGTAAGCAGGGTAGCTAGGTACCTAGATCCGATTCGGAGAAACCCATGAGCATCATCACAATAGCGACCAGCAAAGGCGGGGCAGGGAAGACCACCCTGGCTGAGATCATTTCAGGCTATCTGGCCTCTTCAGGGCATAAAGTGGCTGCGATCGACGCTGACTACAATCACTCGTTCAAGGATTGGGCCGACAACTTTGGCAGATATCCGATGGACGTTCACCATGAACTCGACGAGGCCAAAATAGTCAATTTAGCCGGAAGGCTGGAAGATCAGAACGATGTTGTTGTGATCGACACGGCCGGAGCGGCCACACAAGCAACAGTGTTTGCGGTCGGATGCGCCGACCTGGTGCTGATCCCCGTGCAGCTTTCAAGCAGCGACGTAATGGAAGCCGTCAAAACAGCCCGGCTGGTCGATAGCGCCGCCAAGATGACCAGGCGACAGATAACGACACGTGTCGTCCTGACGGACTACCAGCCATACACCAACATTGCGCAGCACGTCGAAGACGAGCTGACGGCCGCAGACCTAACGCCGTTTAAAGCTAAGCTCAAGCGCCTGGTGGCCTTCAAGGAAATGACCTTCAATGGGGAAGTGCCGACACATGGGCCAGGGGGCGACCAGGTGCGAAAGTTCATGGTTGAACTAATCGATCTGCTGGAGCTGCCAGCGATAAGCGAAAAACTAGCTTCATAGGAACCTAGGCAATGGCAAAGAAAAATATGCAAAGCATCGTCAGTGCGCTGGCTCCGGTAGCAGAAGAGTTGCCAACTCAAAAGGTTCAACGTTCGGCCGCGACAAAGTCGCCGACACCGGCCGACACTGAACCACAAGTGCAATTTTCGTTCTCACTACGGAAAAGCCTTCGCCGGGATCTTAAGCGCCTGGCTGAAGATGAGGAGATGACCACACGTGCGTTCATCTTAAACGCGTTAAGAGAGAAGGGACTGTCGGTTAGTGATGCAGACATACTGGATCTGCGTAAGGAAAGGGCAGGGGGGTAAGAAGCCTTTGGTTAAACTAACATCATGTTTGGTATGCGGGAAGCGCATTTCTAACCGAGCAGCTGTTTGTCCGCATTGTGGTGACACCAATCCTGTTGGCATTACATGCTCGCTATGCGAGGGATCAGGACAAGCCGGATCACGTTTGTCGAATGACAATGATGTTCGTGCTCAGGGGTTTTACAGTATTAAGACTGGGCAGAAAATTGCTGTCCCTTGCAAGAGGTGTGGCGGAACAGGACGTGTTTTAAAATAGGCGTCAAAAGTTAAGGCGAGCGATAAAGGACACATCACGTAATAGATTTATAGTCAATATTATCAATTGCTTAGCTGTGTTACTGTTCGATTATCCGCAACAGTAATGGAGTAGGGGATATGGCATCAAAACCAACCCATGAAGTGTTCTTTGTGAAAGATCTTGGCAAGGATAAAAAAGGTTTCTGGACAAAGATTGGGGCTGCCTGGCAGCACAAAGAAACAACCGGCATGCAATTAAAACTCGATTTGCTGCCAACCGATCTCGGAGCTGGAGATCTAGTGATCCTGGAAGCGAAAGCCGAAGATGAAGAGAAGGCAGCATAGAAGCTGTACGACACAACGAATTCCCGCCCAACCAGGCGGGTTTTTTCATTGCGGGGTAGGGGAGAGATCTACGCGTTAAAAAGGAATATCGACAAATACAAAATAGCCACCAGTTTCCAGCTGGGTGAGCCCGACATTTTCTGTCTGGTTTTTGTGCACAAACAGCGCTTTTTTTATCATCTCAGATGAGACATTTTCTTTGATATTGCACTGCTCTGGTAAGTCGAGACTGAGGGTTGCTGCTGTTACTTCGGCAGGAACCTCCAGCATGTCAGCCACTATGATTGCTGTAGTATGAGCTGCATCAAAGTCGGTACAGGCAATGCCGTCATACGTAACTTCACCAGCAAACGTGGGAAGTGTCGAAAGGCCAATAATAACCAAGGTAGAAGCGATTTTTTTCATGAATATGATTTCCAGATCTTATAGCGCCATCAGCAGCGACGAGACCAAGTGCGTCGACTGTTGGATGGGCGAGTTTCGGAGGGATATGCAGGCGCTGACACACCAACGTCAACGCCTGCACCACATAACAAGGAGTAGAGTATGTGGTTAAAATCTAGGTCAGCTAATGCCGAACCCTGGAAAAACGTTTGGTGCGGGAGTCCTGATACTCATAGGTTCCCTTGCGCGTCCGATAGAACGTGTAGACAGCGGACGAGCAAGTGATGGAACCATCACTGTGAAATTTGTAGTTGACTGGCCCATAGGTCTTTTTCTTATCCGTGTAGGTATACGTGCCATTGCTTCGGAACAAATACGTGCCTTTCCGATTGCGCCATGGCTTATCAATAATGATGGCCTGTACTTCAGATTTTGTAAGCTGCGTTCGGGCCAGGGCAGGGGAGCTGACCAACGTGGTCACAGCTGTTGCCGTGAGTGATGCGCAGAACCAACGCCTGCTAATAGATTGTTTCATCGAGAATAGTCCTATGTTCAAGTCACACTAAGAACCTCCCGGCACACTGGTGCCAGGCAGTTCATTACGAGTGAACACAGGCGTGAAGCTCGTCCTGCTTATTCCATTAGAATGACACCCTCGCAGGCCACATTCTTTTGTATTATATTTGGCAGGCTACCCGACATAGCGGAAGCCTGTGTTCAAGCGGTAATGACACCGCACGAACGTAATAGCGTAGAATCGTTGCAAAAACAAACTGCAACATCGTTTCGAAAATATAAAACTCGACCGCCAATCATGGGGGTCGAGCTGCGAGGGTGCCATAACTAACGGCTCCAACATTATAGCAGGCTGGTCAGACAATTGCAGGTCAACCAAGTGGCAAGGTAGGTCTCCTAACCGGTAGCTGCGACACTAGCAGACTAAGAACCGCTGAAGGTAACAGCGGCCCCAAATGGGCCGCTGTACAGGAGTATATTAGTTGTTATGAAATTGACTGTTCTTTCGCCTTATCAATTTCATCAAGCGCAATAGCCTTCTTACGTACCATGTCTTCAATGGCCGCTAGCACGTCAGTTCCGTCGGCATTTGCTGGATCGACGCCTTTCGAGCGCAACTCAGCAACTGTTTTTTCGATTTCAGCGATCGCCGCATCGAACTGAGAAGCCACAGCGGCCTTACGAAGTTCAAAGTCAGCTTCAACTACTTCAGCTATTTCAGACTTATGCTCTTCAGTTGTGGCCATTGTACGAGCCTCAAGATCTTCGGCGTCTGCCTCAATACGTTTGGTCTCAACATTGACATCGCGAATGGTGACTTCAGGCAGATCAAATACATAGCGCTGTTGAGTCATCTCCACATCAGGCAGGTGCATTACGATAGTTGTAGTATCCCAGGTGAACTCTGGAATTTTGACAACAAAGCTGGTTTCTTCTTCCCAGAACACCGGTACATCCGTGAAAATATCTGTCCACTTCACAGTACACTTTGGAACGCCTTTGGTCTTGCCGTTGAAGGGCAACGGTATCCAGGTGTCTGTGCAGTGTGTCTCTGGATACTGACCGACCTTCTTTGTCTCCATCTTTGTTTTGATCGTCGTAAAAGAGAACTGACGATCCTTCATAGTTACCTGCGGAAGATCTAGCACAATGCTTTTTTCGCGCATGTTAATGGTTGGAAGATCAAGAATGACTTCATAAGGCTTTTTCCCCACATCAAAATCGATACCAATAGTGGTTTCGGCGCCATCCGGAGCACGCTCAGAAAGACGGTCACCTTCGGCCTCATATTGATCGTAGACTTGCTCGTAACGCATGTTGATCTCGTCAATACGTGTTTCGAGGTAGGTAGTGTTAGACGCCAAGATCGGCGAGGTGCTGATCAAAAGTGCAGCCACACCTGTGGTCAGCGAAAGTTTAAGAGCCTTCATTTGTTCCTCCTTAGTTGTGCGACGTAAGAGAATGGTCGCTTGGAACAACAGCACTATGTGATCATCATTTTTAAATGTCAAATATGATTAACAATATTAATGTGCATATATAACTTATCATATTGATACTCATTATTTAATTTTACATATGAGCATCTATAGTGATACACAAAAATGGCAGGGAAACGCGCAATTAAGAGGGAATTATGGCAACAGAATCATCGAATCAGTCAGAGAAAAGTTCAATTTGGCGGTTTACGGACTTGTTTAAGCGCGGTGCAACAGATGCGGAGAAAAAGGACGCGGCCGTCGACTTAGTTGCTGACCTGAAAGCTGTTTATCCAAAAGAGGCCTTAGTGATTATAGACTTTTTAGGCAATGTATTGCGGCGACGGCAACCGATAGTCGAATACCTTAATCGGTATCCTGAACTCAATGATCACGGCTTCTTTATGGTCATTTGTAAGATGTATCGCGATACTTATCATGGTATAGGGCATACCAATGATCGTGTAACCAATCTTATTGCAATGTTTTCCACATCAGATGTTTCGCGAGCAACAGCCGCTCGAACTTTACAGAAAGCAACAAAGGCAAAGGTGCTAGTTGCGAGACGAGATGAAAAGGATCGGCGAAAGCAACGATACTATCTGCACGAAGACATGATAGCGCTGTGTTCTAACGCCTTTGGTGGAATGATTGATGACGTAATTGAAGGTCATAGAAAGGTCGGGGATTAAGAAAGTTCGAAGGGCCACCCGTCAGCGAAATGAATGTGCTTTCCAAGTGTCGCACAATATTTGTTTCGCGACCTAGCTGTCAGAATATGTCTGTAGTTAGGGGTAAAATGTAGAAAGGATCGCGTTTTTTAACGCGATCCACCATCAGTTTTTCAGTAGTCAGCGGTCAGCTTGCCTTTTCATAGAGTTCGCTGGCTCTACAGGTTCCCTCACCGTCACACCAAACAACACGGCACAAACCGCCGTTACACACTTCTCTTGCCGCAAATGAGACCCCAATAGAAGTGACTGTGAGAGTGATAGCGAGGAAAGTAGCAACGATTATGTTACGCATGGTAGTTCTCCTTTAGGTAGCTCAATGAGCATCAGGGCGGGAACATTTAATTTTGTTTGTGGCGAAATTAGGCGCAACAATTTTGCTGATAAGAAGTGTTGCATAAATGAAACAATTCCCAAAACTGCCCTCTTAGCGAGTATATTTTGCTATGTAGGTTCACGCCGAACTGCGACTTTTCCGCCTTCAAATCTATCCTGCCTTTCTTTTCTCGGCCATCATTTTCTGACGGAACACTTCGGCTGGGGTTTTATAACCCAAGCACTTGCGGGGTGTACTGTTCAGTTGAGCGCAGATATCTTTGATCTGGCCCTCATTCACCGCCATTGGGTTGATGTCTCTGCTGAGCCATTTGCGTGCGCGTCTGTTGGTGTTCTCAACCGTTCCCTTTTGCCAAGGTGACTGTGGATCGCAGAACCAAGTTTGTGCTCCCAAGCCCGCTTGAAGGTACGGCCATTCGCTAAACTCTGTCCCTCGATCAAACGTGATGGAACGACGCGCTTGGTGGGGAAGGGAACCCAGAGCACTTATCAGCCCTTCCATGATAGGTTTTGATTGCCTGTCATTATTCCTTATCAACACTGTGAAGCGACTGACGCGCTCGACCAAGGATGTCATATTGGTCTTGCCGAACTTCTTTCGAAACTGAATGAGATCGCATTCCCAGTGCCCGAATTGCTTACGCTTCGCAACTACATCGGGTCGACGTAAGATGCTGACTTCAGGCCCAAATCTACGGCCGTAACGTTTGCGCGCATGCCTTGGTCTTCTACGTGCTCGGCGTTCCGGCAGGTGTTGCCACAGTTTGATTTCCTGCCCATCTTGCGAATAAGCAAACCGGTAAATCGTCTCATGACAAACAGTTTGCACAATCGACCGACGCTGTCTTTGTTCTAATCGCAAACGGCCAGCAATCTGTTCTGGAGACCAACCGTGACGAATACGCTCGATCACTGCATCGCGAAGTTCTGAGAACCGAGCCAGTTTCCGCAATTTGCCTCTACGATCCACAGCGCTTTTCTGAGCTGTCAGACAGTAATATCCGGTGAGTTCCGGCATCTCTTTATCCCTGAATGTATTGCGCTGTAGCTCACGGAAAATACTAGATCGGTGTCGACCAAGTTTCTCAGCGATCACTTCAACACTGACGCCAGCTTGTCGCCAACGATCAATCTTCCTGCGTTCATCCAAATCAATCTGGGAATAGGTACGTTTCATGCGCTGTTCCTTTCAACTCATAACCTATTGTTATCGTTGAAAAGTCGCACTTCAAAATAGAACGCACCCCTTTCACAAACTATAATTGCATAACATATATTATGGAACATTAGTTTAAACGCTTGGTATATTTCGTGTACGGCAATTATAGTTCACACGATCTCTTTTTTCTTTGTTTATCGCTCTACTAACACCTGCCCGCCTACCAAAAATATCGCCCTGCGGCGACGCAATAGCATCAAGAAAGAAGTGCTCAGCATAATCTGGATCGACGCCTTTGTTGATATAGTTAGCCACATTTTTGTCTGTTCCAGGGGTAATTCGCTGCACCGATACGTCAAAACTACCAGTGCCCTGTTCCTTAAAAACCCAGTTGCGAAGTTTTCTTTCAAACTCCTCAAACAAATTGGCCGGAACGTGCAACACCAAGTTCACATGGGGATTGGCGTTGTTGGGGTTCTCGTGACTATATGTCCATATGGGCAATAATGCGGGATTGGGCGACTGGCGGTATTTGTACCTGAGCCAACGTCTGTATCGAGCCATAATACCTCGAAAGACGGTATTGGATGACTTATCGGTCCTATCGACTAAATTAATCACGACATAGGTGTTCATGGGCAAACCAGATGCTTTTGCAAAGTCGAATGCTCGGTAGATGTTTTGAGTAGTCTTTCGATTGATGTGTTGGGATAGCTGCATATTGTTACCTATCATGGCCACTAATACTAAATATTGTGCACTCCCACCAATGCGACTAACTCAGGTAAATGCAAATAGCAAGCTTTTGTTCTTGTTATGTACCGGATTACTGTTGATGAATCAGCTACAGGCAACCAGGGCGCTGAAAAACGACAAGCCGTCAAGACTTGTCGTTGTCGTAATCACATCAAATGATGAGCTGCGATGAGGAAATAGCAAACCGCTATAACCAGATAAAGCATGGCAAACATGACATTACCTCCTGTATGTTCATCTGAGTTGGCCAGATGGCGAGAGATGTCGCTACATGTATTTATCTTTGAGGTGATTTATGCCCTTAGGCCTGCTTCGGCGCTATAGAATGCAGCTTCCCTGTCGCGTCTTCGATCGGCAATGTGATGTAGTCATCACCATGCTTTGCCATAGTCTCAAAGTCTGTGAACAGAAACCGATTTGCGGGCGCTTCCCCACTCAACCGCTTCGCCCACATATCCTGCATCGACTTCACTCTGTCGGGTGTTGTCGTCACTGTTAGAACCTGGAATGTTGGAATACCAAATTCTTTTTGGCACACTCTGTCCCTGTAGTATGACGAGTAGATGATGAACTTCCGTAAGATGGAAGATCCACTCCAGAACTTGAGTGAGCGTAGATGTCGGTTTGTCGGATCGATTGTTGCGTGTCCGCGATCGATCTCAATAAACAACGATCTCCGATTTTTTTCTTTGATATTTTTATACACCAACATGCAGAAGCCGTCGGGAATGGTACCTTCGTCGGCCGCATGTCGCTCAAATTTCACACGCGATCGCACGACCCTCGGCAGTGTCTTTTGCTCTAAGATCTCGGGTGCATACTGACGATAGATTTCATCCGGATACAGAAAGTCTACCTTCCCTGTCGCCTTGGCGGACTGGTGGAGCGACACCATGAATTTTGATAGCTCTACATCATGCAAAATGAATGGCGCACTACGACGACGGGCGCGTTCCTGAGGACGCGTGTACTTGGAAGGTAAGCCATGAAGCTCATGCAGTCGCTGCATGCCGTGGCGATCAAGCATGTATGGCGTTGGTAGGGATCCCCCACCCTCAACGCGGATCTCTTCGATCTTGCTCAATCGCTGCAAAAACTCATTGTCGTGCAGTTTATGCAAACGACCGCTGATTTTGTGGTTGGTGCGTTCCGGAAACAACCGATAGATCGTCTTGCTGTCGATCACATCGTGTCGGTAGACCTCCAACAATATCCGATCATCATCAGATGTCAGTCTTATGCCAGGGGGGTTGTCGCTGCGTTTGTATTTCTTGTGTGGTGCACGTGTCTTCATGGCATGAGTATAGCAAGTTTAGGCCAAGCCCTCATCATCGTGATCAATCACTGTACCTGGCGTCTGTCGCATACCTGGTTTCCAGTTCCTGGCTTCATCGTAGAGGGTATTTTGCTGCTCCAACAACTTGTCGGCAGCACTGTCGGCCGTAATGGTGTAGGGGCTGTCGGCCATTACATTTGTCTCAAAGCGGTCAATCCATTCAGGCGACACCAATGGCTCCTTGATCGTATAGGTTGAGATATCAAATGTCGGCGTGTTGTATCCCTTAACAACAGCGTTGCGCGGTGGAATAGAACGCAGTCGTGCGACAGCCATATGTCGGACACTTTCCAAGCTGTGCACCCCACCAACAAAGTTTTTCAGAATTGGTTCGAGTGCTTCAGAAGCTCCGTGGCTCTCGCTGGTTGAACGTGTGTATGAGGTAGTTTCAGTGGCAGAGTGTGAGGTTGATTGACCGATTGAAACTCCAGCACTGTCGACGGTCATTTCATTACCACCGGACGACACAGTGTAGGTGCCTGTCGGCCACCCATCTGCATCGTAGGTTTGATTGACCGTTGAGCTGCTGCCTGCGCCGACCGTTTGCCCACTGGTTTCAACGGTCGTCTCTCCCATTGAATCAGTGACAGATGTACTCTGGCCGTGGCTCTCACCCTCAGACACGCTCCAATTATTGAGCCAAGTCCGGCGGTAACCCGCGACACCCGGCTTGGTCAACGCTTCGATTGGAACTTCCAAATCGTACTCGTTACGAAAAAGCTGATCAGCCAAAATCACTGCATCTTCATCAGAGATCCCACCGAACACAATCTTGTTCTGGATCCCCATAACTCCATGGTAGATGTTTGACCCTTGCTCACGTAGCTGCTCAAGCCACTGGTGCGCCAAGACCACATGTAGTCCGCGCTTGCGACTGCGTGCCAGGATCCTGGTAATGTCATTTGTGAGAAAATCTGGACATTCATCGATGTATGCAAAGAACGGCTTTTGCTTTGCTTCAGCAACCTCGCGACGACTGGAACAATAAAACATCTCACGAACCAGCAGCGCTCCAAACGCGCGAGCTGGATCGTCGCCCATGGCTTCAGGTGACAGGTTCACCAAAACAATGTCGCCATTGTCCATCACCTCTTTGAAGTCGATTGGGTTTTCTCCTTCAGCAAGGATTTGCCGAATGCCTGGATCTTCCAACAGCTCCAGCAGTCGCCGTCGCGCGCCACCAAACTCAATTGTCTTCTCTCGATTGTCTGCTTCGTTGTACCCATCCCAAATCTCCCGCAAAATTGGATTGTCGATCCGATCACTGACTGATGCAGCGATCTGATCCTTGTCCTTAGTGCTGGTTAGGAAAAAAGCTTCAGCCATGGTGTAGCCACTTGCAATCAACGCAGCGAACACTGCGCGCAATGTCGTTCGGATAGCTGGAGTGTTTCGACTGTCTTCCCCTCCCCACACCTGGGCCAATGCTTCAATCACATTATCTACGCGGTGGCGGGGTTTCTCTCCTGGATGCACATATAGCGGGTTAAAGCGAAAGCACCAATCATCCTTGCTTGGATCAAACAGATGCACTTTCTTGATTTTTTCGATTTCATTTGCTGCGCACCAAGCAACAATGTTTTCGTAGAGATCCCCTTCGGGATCTATGAGACAGACACCATGATTAGCTTTGATATCCTCTCGGATGCAGTGTTCCAAAAACTTCGACTTGCCCTGCCCCGATGCTCCGATGACATGGGTATGCACTGCACGACGTTCGGGATCCAAATATACCGGCCGACCGTCCGAACGACCGATCGGTATTCGTTTCGAACGACTGGTTAGATGTTCCATGCCCTACCTAGTAGAAGAATATTGTGATCACATGCATGTCCGTGTCCCTGCCCTGGAATCTATGAGTTTCCCGGCATACTTGCAAGCCAACGGGCCATGCCAGATTCAACGTCCTGGCGATCGCGCCCATATCGAGCGCGCGACTGCTCAATGATGGTGTTTTTGTTCTTGTACGCTCGCAAAGCGTCCGGATTGGTTTTTGCCAGGCACGGATTGCTTGGCTCACCATTCTCCAGGATCCGAGCGAACACCTGACCGCGCTCAAGATCTCGCAACTGAGCTGGGGCATACTCCCCTATCTCCCGCGCTAACCGGTCAGCATCTTCCGCGGACACTCTGAATGAAACAATTGAGCCAACATTTCCGAAAATTGCTTTTTCAATTTCGTGGCTCATTTGGGCAATGTACTGATGCCCTACCGTGAGTGTCAGACCGTATTTTCGTGCTTCAGAGAGGGTGTTTGAGAAAGTGTCCGTCGTGAAGTTGGGGAACTCGTCAATCACCATGTGGAAGTCCTTCCGACTTTCCTCCGGCTGGCCAGCTCGCCGCATAGCTGCTTGCTGGAGACCACTGATCAAAAAGGAACCAAACAAATTGGCTGGCTCTTCGCCCAAAAAACCTTTGGGCACTCGGATGATCAAGATCTTCTCTTCTTCCATCACATGGAACAGATCAAATGATGGTTTCCACTGGCAAACGACATTCCGGATAAACGGGTTAGAAAGAAACTGACCAACCTTGTTTTGGATTGGTGAAAGTGCCTCTGCAAGCTGTCGTTCTGGCCAGGTACTCAGTTCGTCAACAAAGAAGCTGCGTGCACGCAGATCCTCGGTATATTTGATAACTTGGGTGCGGTATTTTTTATCAACCAAGACGCGAGGAACTGATAAGTATGTTGGGCGCAAGTGGTCTGGCGCATCCAGGAGTGCCCTGAACACATTCAGCAGAATGTACTCAAGGCGTGGCCCCCAACTGTCTCCAAACTGCGCTTTGAAAATACCCACCTGATTAGCGGCAACCAATGCGCGTTCATCTTTGGGTACTCGATAAAAGGGATTGAAGGCCATCGGCCGATCAATGTCAGTAGGATCAAGATAGATCACGTCGTCAACGCGATGGGATGGAATGAGATCCAAAAGCTCCTCGGCAAGATCCCCGTGGGGATCCAGCATAGCCAGGCCAGCATTGTTTTCAATGTCCTGGCAGATGATGTGCTTCAGGAGCGTACTTTTCCCTACTCCGGTCTGCCCTACAATATATAAATGACGACGGCGATCAGCCGACGAAAGAGCGAGCGGCCGTGTACCGCCCCAAACCAATTTGTTTCCTAAATCAACATAACGCTCAGACATACGCCAAAGCCAATCCCGTCCCGCCCGAGCGCTGGAGCAAATCGGCTAGCTCCAGAAATCGGGGTGCGTCCCTTTCCGATTTGGGAACGCACATCAAACGTCGTGCCTATAGTACGGCCAGGCAATGTGTCGTGATTTGTCTGGGCATACAGTACTCACCTAGTGAGTGGAGATATTTGAGAAACGAGACTGACTTTGAAGTACCCAGAGAGCTGTTGTTATCTTCAGTATACAGAAAAACCAGGCCACAACTGGAGGGGGTGTGTATAGTTCTCAAAATCGGTATCAGGCGTAGGATTCGAGCAGGTAGCAACCAAGTAATGGAGAAAGATATGCCTGCAAAACGCGTAAATTTTAAGGAAGTGAGAGAAAGCGCAGATTTTGGGGCGGTACTTTCTTCATATGGTATTGAAATGATCAAGGATGGGCAAAAAGAGGGCCAGTTCAAGGCGCTCTGTCCCTTCCACGACGATCAAGATCCTTCAATGAAAGTGAACACCGATCGCAACATCTTCAACTGCTTTTCATGTGGCGAGGGCGGCAACGTCCTGGACTTTGTCATGAAGCAAGATGGGAGTGATGTGCGAGCGGCTGCACTCAAGGTCGCTGACATTGCAAACGTACCTTCGTCCCCTGCCCCGCAGAGATCAAAGCCCAAGAAACGGCGCAAGGATCCTGTTGCGGATCCGAAGCCAGACGCAGAGGAATTGGACGGCGTGCCATACAACAAGCCGCTGACGTTTCAATTGCAAAGCCTGGCAACTGATCACTCGTTTTTTAATGAGCGAGCAATCACCGATCGGATGATTAAGGACTTCGGCCTGGGTATCGCTCAAAAAGGGATGATGAAAGACCGTTTGGTCTTCCCCATCCATAACAAGACGGGCGAGCTGGTGGCCTATTGCGGCCGGTGGGTTGAGGAGCCTGAGGATGATCAGCCAAAGTATAAACAACCTCCCAAGTTCCATAAGGAACTGGAATTGTTTAATTGGCACCAGGCGCAAGGCCTCATCAAGAAAGGGCAACCTTTGTTGATCGTGGAAAGCTTCTTGGCAGTTGTAAAACTGCATGTATGGGGGTTTCCTGTGGTCTCACCAATGGGGCGCTCGCTGTCGGACACGCAAATTGAGACAATCAAAGCAGCCAAGATCAAATCTGCGATTTTGCTGTTCGACGGCGATGATCCTGGGCGTGATGCGATTAAGCCGGCTAGCCGGCTGCTGCTCGATGCCGGCATACATTCATGGTCGCCGGCAGTGCCGGCTGATTTCAAGCCACACCATCTGAAGTCAGCTAAAGCCGCAAAAAAACTGCTGTCGCCTTTCCTGGCGTAACAGCAGTGCTCAAATTTTTGTCCCGCCTATGGCGGGACTTTTTCTGTGAAACAGAAATCTCAAGCGGGTTAAAAAGAACAGAGGTCGGCGTTCGTGGTTGGGGTTGGTTCGCAAAGAATTATTGATATAGTTTTCATATGGAGAGTGGCAGAGAGCAAAGTAAAAGACCCTCACGAATGAGGGTCATTAATTTGTTGAACGATATTGAGCTAGAGGGTTGTGCATTCGCTAAGATCAATGCCAGTGCGCATGACACGCTGTACGCGATCATGACCAAAGCGGTTAGCAAGCTTTTCGAAAGCCCTTTTAAACCACGCCTGATCAGCATCAATGAATTTTTGAAGTTCCGCAAAGTGCTGTGCTTTCTTTGCGTCGGACCACTGCGCCTCCGCAGTTACAGATGCAGCAGCAGCCGCTCCTTGCAGGTTGATTTTCTGCCGATCAAAGAGATCCGCAATCGCCTTACTTGTTTCAATATCAGTCTTGATCTCATCAGAGAGAGTCATGTTTCCACTCCTTGTTTAAATTGGGAGATAGAAACCCGATGAGTTCAGGTACCCACCTCCCAATCCAAGGCTGTGAAAATGACTGTTAAGGTGCGGAAATCTAAGTACTATACTATCATAAAAATACTATTTTGTCAATGTTTTCTGATAGTTAACTATACATTGCTGATGAATAAACCAGCAGGCGCGCATCATGCATCCGTTAGTAGCGAGTACTTAACAAAGCATCCTGGGTTGCAAGAACATCGTGTCTTTTTTCCATTTAGAAAAGCAGCGCCAAAGACCGATTTTACTGAGGATGAGATAACAGCGAAAGAGATGCTGGTTTGCGACAATGATCGAGGTGTTCTCAAAAAATGGGAAGGACTGCATGAGGGAAAACGAAGGGTCAAATTGACGATTTCATCCTCATTGGAGCTGACGGAATCGAGTGTGAATGGGCTCGGATATGTCGGCTTGCAATATGCTTGGAAAACTTGTCCAGCTGCAGATTTTAATAGGCCTGCATACCATGGGGTAGAAATCGAAATCTGGCAGGATGGCAGAATGATATACCACTATGCGAGATCTTCACCTGAAGATCCCCTCTACGGCGAGAAGGTTGGAATTAGAAAACTTTGGAGTGTGTGGGACGAAGAGCGAGCGCAGAAGCGTGCAGAGGAAGAAATTGCAGAAAGAGAGCGTCAAATGCTGGCGCGAAAAGCTGAGAGAATGAAAAAGAAAGCCGAAATCGACGCATTTTGGAATACATTCTGGTTTCGCTTTAAGCTCATTGTGGTTTTTGTTGGGGGCGGATGGGTTTGGTTTAAATATCATGGCCCAATCATGGCTTTTTACTACGAAAACTTCACCAAAAACCCGGTAGAAACACTGGTGAAGGAACAACTTCGAACAGGTAGAAAGTTAGACGGAGAAAGTTTGGCGCACGAACTTGATAGGGCAACCCGCACATCGAATGCAGCAGAAGCAAAAGTCCGAGCAAAACAAGCAGAAAAATTTGCCGAACAGGCATCAGAAAAGGCCAAAGTTTACAAAGCCCACGAAGATCTCGCCGATGCGATGATAGACGTTGAGCGAGCCAGGCGAGCCGAAAAACGAG
>JBCDFK010000006.1:0-15426 GCA_039178065.1 Pseudomonadota bacterium
GTTTTCAGGTCAATGTGGTGCGGGCGACGCAATTCGCCAGAAGACTTGTCTTCTACATAAGTCGGATTTTTCAATGCGCTTGTTGAACGGCGCATGCCACGCTTTGAGCGGGAGATTTTGCTCTTAGGAACAGCCATTTTATACTCCAAAGTCGATGCGCAGCCGCGTTGCCGGCGATTGGGCCGGGCTGTAAAAACCGCTCCGCGCTTAATTAGATGGCGGCGCTATACACTGTGTTGAGCCATTTGAGAAGCGAAATTGCACAAAAAAGCGCAAATACTATTTCACGCACTTAATGTATGCACCAGATTGCTTGGCCCGCGCTTCGATCGTTTGTGCCAACCGGTTCAATCCAGCATTTGGTTTAGATGGTTCGCGCAAAATAGGATTTGGCAACGTAACGGCCATTAAGGCTGATTGGCGGCGGGATAATTTAGATGCGGCGCGGCCAAAGTGGCTTTGAGCGCCCGCTTCAATTCCATATACGCCGCCGCCGTCCCACTCAGCGATGTTGAGATAAATTTCCATGATGCGCTTTTTTGGCAATATGAGATCAATCCAAAGTGCGAGCGGCACTTCTAGCACTTTACGCAAATAGGATCTTCCTCCCCATAGGAACAGGTTTTTCGCCGTTTGCATTGTGATAGTTGATGCACCGCGCGGGCGCTCGCCATCAAGTGCATCTGTTATGACGATATTTACTGCATCCCAATCCACGCCACTGTGGCTACAAAACTTTCCATCCTCGGACATCAACACAGATTGATAGAGCGTTGGCGCAATTGTATCGAACTCAACCCAATCGCGGCTTACGGGTTGAAAGGTTACCATTCTGGCAACCATAAGAGTGGATGGGGGCTTTATTGCCTCAAACCTATAGAGCACCGTTAAAGCAAATGGCGTGATGCATAAAACCGCAATAATGATTGCAGCCCACTTGAAAATCTTGGCAAACCGAAGGCGTATTTTCGAGATAAGAGACTTTAGCCGCGCTGAAAGGGTTTTTGCTTTCTTCGCTTTTCGCTTGGTCTTCTTTTTTGTGCTGGTTGCCAAAAGCGCTATTCTCTCGCGAACGTGCCCAAATTACGCAGTTGTGATTGCGCATTTCTTCTTCCATAAGCAATTCAAATTGGTCAGACAACAAGATCTGACAAATAATCAGCGGATATAAAACAGGGTTCTTTGTAGTGACAGTGATAACGCAGGAAGAATTTCTAAAGTTGCTATCAAATCGTGCGATCCAGATCGAAGGGTTTTTAGGCGATTATTTGAGCAATGAAACACGTGGCGAGGAAATTGCCAGACCCGAACGATTGCTCAAAGCCATTCGTCATGGCGTGCTCAATGGCGGCAAAAGAATGCGACCTTTTTTGGTTTTGGAAGTGGCCTCAATGTTTGGTTCGAACGATCAAAAAGCGATGCACGCCGCGGCAGGCCTCGAATGCCTCCATTGTTATTCTCTGGTTCATGATGATTTACCGGCTATGGATGACGATGATTATCGGCGCGGGCAACCAACGATTCACAAAGCGTTCGATGAAGCCACTGCAATACTGGCTGGCGATGCGATGTTGACGTTATCATTCGAGCTGACCGTCTCAGAAGCTGGCGGCATTGATGCGCAGACACGTTGCTTGCTTGCAGCGGCGCTTGCACGCGATGCAGGCATGGCCGGCATGGTTGGCGGTCAAACGCTCGATCTTGCTTTTGAAAACTCTGATGTATCGGAAGACATAATTAGCCGGATTCACGCAATGAAAACAGGCGCTTTGATCCGCTATGCCTGTACCGCAGGTGTGCTTATTGCTGGTGGTTCGGCCAAAGATGTTGTTTCCATGCAAAAGTATGGCGAAATCATTGGGCTGGCATTTCAATTGGCGGACGACCTACTGGATGTAACATCTGATAGTGAAACGATGGGCAAAGCGACGGGCAAAGATTCCGAAGCAGGAAAACGCACACTAGTCGAAATTTACGGTGTTGATTGGGCGCGTGCGCGATTGGACGAATTGATCGGCCAAGCAGAGGAAATTCTTGTCCCTTATGGCGAACGCGCCAATGTGTTGCGGGCGGCAGCGCATTTTGTAGCCAAGCGAGAATTCTAGTTTTTCATCACGACGCACGCGGTTCCATTTGCGCGCAGAGCACCGCAAATGGCATTGGCCCTAGAGCGGGATGCCGCACCAATTCTTGCAGCGTAAATGCCGCGTCTGCCAATATATGAGCGTACCCGGCTAATCGCCATGGGCTGGCCCGTTAGTAGATCAGTATTACGTGACTTTATGCGCCGCCATTGCCGCTCCACAACAGAGCGTCTGAAGTTTCCGGCGACTTGGATTGCCCAGGGCATTGTGAGCGCCACAGCCATTGGTGTAGCGTTGGAGCGAATGATCGGAAGACGAATGCAGGATTCCATAAATCCCAAATTTTCTTCTAAGGGTCGCTTTGCAATTTGCTTTCCAGGTTCAAAGAATGAATCGGCGGGTTCCCCGGTGATATCCAGGACGTAGTTTTCTGTCTCGATTGGTAAGACGCCGCCTTTTCGAAGCCAGCTATCAACCCGCCCTTCGCCAGCATTATAGGCCGCTGCTGCCAATCCCAAATTGCCAAACTTGAGCCGCAGTTTGCTCAGTAATAGCGCGGAAGCCGGGATAGCTTGCTTAGGGTCAAAGGGATCTCTAAGGCCTTCGCTTTTGGCTGTGGCAGGCATGAATTGGGCTATGCCTTGGGCACCGGCAGGAGAAATGGCGCCAGCATCAAATCTGCTTTCTTTCCAAATTAAGCGAGCGAAAAATGACGGTGGCAATCCATTGGTGTTGGCCTCGCGGGCAATTAGTTTGCATATTTGATTGGTTGTAAGATCGCTCTGTTTTAGTGCCAGCGATTGCGCATAAGTTTGCGTACAAACTTGTAGGAAAAGAACAAAAGCCAGCCCAAATATGCTTGCTTGGCGCAACTAATTTACATCCAATTGACTGTTTTGGCCAAAGCGCTGCTCGATGTAGTCGGCAACCATGGTTTCAAAGTCACCGGCAATATTATCGCCGCGTAATGTTGCTGTTTTCTTGCCATCAACGAATACGGGTGCAGCGGGTGTTTCGCCTGTGCCGGGCAACGAAATGCCGATATCGGCGTGTTTAGATTCGCCCGGCCCATTCACAATGCAGCCCATCACGGCGACCTTAAGAGATTCGACACCGGGATATTTGTTTCGCCAATTGGGCATGTTTTTGCGCAAGTCGTCTTCGATCTTCTTGGCTAATTCCTGGAAGCCGGTTGACGTTGTACGTCCACATCCAGGACAGGCAGCAACAACGGGTACAAATTGGCGAAACCCCATGGTTTGAAGTAATTCTTGCGCGACCTGCACTTCACGCGTGCGGTCACCGCCGGGTTCTGGCGTAAGCGAAATACGGATCGTGTCACCAATACCTTGCTGAAGCAAAACCCCTAAGGCGGCGGATGACGCCACAATTCCTTTTGATCCCATGCCCGCTTCGGTTAGTCCCAAATGCAGTGCATGGTTGGAACGGCTTGCGAGATCGGTATAGACAGCAATCAAATCTTGGATTTGGCTCACCTTGGCAGAAAGAATGATTTTCTCACGCGGCATGCCCAATTTTTCTGCCAGCTCGGCCGATAGAAGCGCGGATTGAACAATCGCTTCGCGCATTACTTCTTGTGCTGTTAACGGCGAGCCATTTTGTTGGTTTTCATCCATCAAGCGCGTCAGCAATTCTTGATCAAGCGATCCCCAATTAACGCCAATGCGCACCGGTTTTTCATATCGATTAGCGATTTTGATGATGTCAGAAAATTGTCGGTCACGTTTTTCACGAAACCCAACATTGCCCGGGTTTATGCGATACTTTGCTAGAGCTTGTGCGCATGCAGGATGGTCAGCAAGTAATTTATGTCCAATGTAATGAAAATCACCAACGAGCGGTACATTTAAGCCGAGATGTTCGAGTCGGTCACGAATTTTTGGTACCGCCGCCGCGGCTTCATCTTTGTCTACGGTTATGCGCACGATTTCGGAGCCGGCTTTGTGAAGAGCCGCGACCTGAGCCACCGTTGCGTCAATATCTGCCGTATCGGTATTTGTCATTGATTGAACAACGACATCGCTGGTGCCACCAACCACAACGCCACCAACGTTGACACCGACGGTTTTATGGCGCGACATGGGTGCATTTAAGTATGTGTTAGCGTTATTTTTCATCACAGGAACCGATTTTCCCATTGGCCTACATCGAATCCGGTGAGAACGGTTTTTCCATCCGTACCGATGGGGCGCTTGATGAAGCGCGGATCGGTCGCCATAGCAGCGATCATTGATGCTTCATCTGAAGTGATTGTTGTTTGTTCGTCTTCACTGAGTTTTTTGAAGGTCTGAGCTTTTTGGTTGAAGACTTGTTCTATCCCCGCAGCTTCGACCCATTTGGTCAGCTCTGATTTCAAATCACCGACTTTGCTAAAATGAGTATAGTCTGCTGAAAGGCCGTTTTCTTCAGCCCATCGAACAGACTTTTTCACGGTTGTGCAGCCCGGATATCCATAAATTTGAAGAGTCATGTTGTTGCCTCTGAGATCGATAATGCTCTCATAGCATTACTAACGATATTGTCACCTGACATATGGCGATTTCATGTTTATGCTGCGCTGCAACAGATACAAGCAATTCACTCAATAAGGGCACAAATTATGTCTTCAATCAAAACCGCAGTTGTTACTGGATCAAATTCAGGCATTGGCCTTGGTGTGGCGCGTTCGCTGGCGATGGAAGGGCACAATGTTGTTCTTAATTCATACACCGAGAATGATACCGACTTCGAATTGGCGGAATCCATTTCTAAAGAAGCTGGCAACAAAACGGTTTATATCTCGGCTGATTTATCAAAAGCAGATCAATCGCGCGGATTGATTGAAAAGGCTGCCGAGGCGTTCGGCACCGTCGATATTCTCGTAAACAATGCCGGCATACAACATGTGGCACCGGTTGATGAATTTCCAATTGAGAAATGGGACGCGATTATCGCGATTAATCTCTCATCGGCGTTTCATACCAGTGCCATGGCGCTGCCAATGATGAAGAAATCTGGTTGGGGCCGAATTGTAAACATTGCGTCCGCGCATGGATTGACTGCCTCGCCATATAAGTCTGCCTATGTCGCTGCCAAGCATGGAATTATGGGCCTGACAAAGACAACGGCGCTCGAAATGGCCGAATATAAGCTGTCAGCAACATGCAACGCGGTTTGTCCTGGTTATGTTTTGACCCCGCTCGTTGAAGGTCAGATTGCTGATCAAATGAAGGCTCATAATATGAGCCGGGAAGATGTGCTCGACAAAGTTATGCTGACCCGCCAGCCGACACGCGAATTTGCTACGGTTGAACAAATGGGCGGAACGGTTGTGTTTCTTTGTTCTGATCATGCAGCTCAAATAACCGGCACCAACATTTCTGTCGATGGTGGCTGGACCGCGCTTTGAGCAAGAAAACGAAGAAGATCAATCTTGCGCTGCAAGGCGGCGGTTCCCACGGTGCCTTCGCTTGGGGTGTTCTTGACGCGCTGCTGGAAGACGGAAGGCTGGAATTTGACGGCGTTTCAGGGACCAGCGCCGGTGCAATGAATGCTGTTGCGATGGCAGCAGGATTTGCCGAGGGCGGTCGCGATGGCGCTCGTGAAAAACTGTTTGAGTTCTGGAAAGCCGTTGGAGAAAAAGGCCGGTTTTCGCCTATACAGCGCACTCCGGTTGATATGTTATTTGGCAATTACAATTTTGAATATTCGCCATCATATCGCGCCGCAGATCTTTTTAGCCGGGTGTTTTCACCCTATGACACCAACCCTTTAGACATAAATCCGCTGCGCGAGGTGGTTGAAGAGATCATCGATTTTGATGAAGTTCGCGGATGCAATCAGTTCAATGTCTTTTTGACTGCGACCAATGTTTGGAGTGGGAAAGCGGAGGTCTTTTCGGGTGACAATATATCACTTGATGTTGTGATGGCGTCAGCTTGCCTGCCAACGTTTTATAAGGCTGTTGAGATAGAAGGTGTCCCTTATTGGGATGGTGGTTTTGGCGGTAATCCAGCGCTCTATCCGTTTTTTTATGAGACCAAGACTGAAGATTGTTTATTGGTTCAAATTAATCCAATTGAGAAGAAGAACACGCCCAGGACGGCGCAAGAGATACAAGACCGGATGAATGAAATCACATTCAATGCGGGGTTGCTTAGGGAATTTCGCGCGATTGAGTTCGTGCGACGTTTGAGCGAGCAGGGCCGGCTAGAAGGCGCAGACTACTCGGTCATTCGCATGCATCGAATTGCGGGTGATGATGCGCTAATAGACCTGTCTGCGGCATCCAAAATAAATGCAGAATGGAGCTTTCTTGAAGATCTTCGTGACCTTGGACGTGCGGCGGCGGGAGATTTCTTGGAGGAACACTTTGAATCAATCGGGTCAGAGGCAACTTTGGATTTAAGCGCCGAGCTTGCGGCGGAAATTCTGCCGCAAAAGAGTGGTCGTCATATGCAGGAAATGATCAAGAGGATTAAGGCCCGCGGCTAAATGTCCTTCTCCAGACTTAGCGCGATAAAATCCACCAATTGTTCGACATAGTCTTCGATGGGCTGTCCACTCAAATAGGTCTCGCGCATGCCTTCCATGGAATGCATCAAGACCCGGGCAACCGCTTCACTGTCCAGATTTTTGGCTTGTAATTTCGAATTGTCCGCCGTGCCGTCGGCGATCATATTATCAATACCGTCGGCTATGACCGCAATCATGCCGATTTTCCAATCATGTTCGATATCGCGGGCAATTTCCTGATTGATTCCAACAAGTTCAGCGCCATGAACAGACTGATCGCAAAATCGATGCATTTCCATAATTGAGCTATCAATGGCGCTAAATAGTAGTTCGCGGGGCGTGCCTTTTTGATCAAAAGCACTCTTGGCCTGCTTGATGGCATTTTCCATTAAATCATGGCTAAGCGCCCGAAATATATCAGTTTTATTCTTAAATAGCTGATATAAAGCTGGTCGCGACACGCCAGCTTGCTGCGCGATGTCATCCATAGAGGTTTTCTTAAACCCATATGTGAGAAACACCGTCAGTGCGGATTCGAGGATAGTGCCTCGTTTATCGTCAACGAAATGAAACATGCTACTTGACGATATGACATTTTTTGATATTTTGTCAATGAACTGGTTATCCGAGCGTATTTCGATCGTCGTTGGTACCTTAAAATCGTAATATGTTCGTTTTTAAGTGTCAGTATGTTTTCTTTGTTGGTTTGCATTCGATGTTGCGGTGCAATAAAAGACGGACGTCCGGACAGAATCATGTCTATTTTAAATGTCCCTATTGGAATTGAATAATGAAATCGCATCATGTTGCAGCCTTTTTGGTTTTGATTGCTTCTGCTGTCTGGATCTTTACGGGCGAGTTTAACTCTGTTGGTAGTTCGGCTAGCGAAGATCAGGCTTCGATCACTGTCGCGGCGCGACAGGCTGCTGATGAAGCCAACAATCCACGCGCTCTGCAAACCGTCGGCGTTGCAAAAATTCCATCTATGGATCACGCGCGCTCTGTGCGCATTTCCGGCATTACAGAAGCCGACAAGAAAATTGAGATTCCAGCTCGTACATCAGGGATTATTTCCGAATTGCTTATTAAGCAGGGCGATGTCGTTGAAGCCGGTGATTTAATTTTAACGCTTGCGCCCGAAGGACGTGATGTTTCGTTAGCAAGTGCGGAACAGAGCTTAGAGCAGGCGCAAATCGACCTACAAGCTAAGGAACAGCTCGTTGAACGCGGCACTTTAGGTAAATTGACGTTAGACCAGGCTAAATCGACGCTGCGCGCTGCCGAAAGCCAAGTTGAAAATGCCAGAGCAGAGATGGATCGCCTGAGGGTCGTCGCGGCATTTAATGGTGTGATTGACGCTCTGATGGTTGAAGAAGGCGGCGCCGTTCAAGCTGGAACGCCCATTGCAACATTGATTTCGCTTGATCCAATTATTGGTGTTGGAGAAGTCAATGAAAGTGATCTTGGCATTGTGACGGTTGGCAAAGAGGCAGACTTGCGTTTGGTCACTGGTGAGATCGTTACAGGTAAGATTCGATATATAAGCCGCGAGGCGCAGCCCAATACACGCACCTATACGGTTGAGATTGAGGTTGCGAACCCAGATCTGGCTATTCCTTCAGGAATGACGACCGAGGTTATTCTTCGAGGTGATGCTGTATTGGCAACGCCAGTGCCACGTTCGATTGTAACGCTGGGTAACACCGGAGAGCTGGGCATACGTTCGCTTGATGATGAAGACAAAGTGGTGTTTCATCCTATCGATATCGTCGATGATTCGACCGGTGCACTCATTTTAGGAGGCATCCCGAGCGGTGTGCGCATCATCGTATCAGGCCAAAACCTTGTCACAGAAGGTCAGACGGTTGAGCCATCGGAGCTTGATCCTGAAACGATAGAAAGACTGGTTGCAGAAGTTCGTAGCCAAGTGGAGAGTCAGTAATGGGTTTTCTTGACGTTGCCGTAAAAAACGCGCGGCTGACAATAACCGCGCTGTTGTTCTTCCTCGTTGCCGGGGCAGTTTCTTATATTGAAATTCCTAAGGAAGCAGAACCGGATATTCAAATTCCGGTTGTTTACGTTTCTCTCTCCCTTCAGGGCATTTCGCCTGAAGATTCAGAGCGGCTTTTGATCAGACCGGTTGAAACACAGCTTAAGAATATCAAAGGCATCGATACGATGACTGGCTCCGCCTATCAGGGCGGCGGCAATGTGGTTGTCGAGTTTGATCCGAGCACTGATTTGTCGACAGCTTTGGAAGATGTTCGGACCAAAGTTGACCAAGCAAAACGCGATTTCCCCGCCGGTACAGATGAGCCTACCGTATCTGAGGTGAATATTTCTGAGTTCCCGGTTCTTGTGGTGACTTTGTCAGGCGAAGTGCCTGAGCGGGTTCTTACTGATACCTCCAAGGCTTTGCAGGAAAAAATCGAAGAAGTGGAAGGGGTGCTGGAAGCTAACCTTCAGGGCTCGCGCGATGAACTTGTTGAAGTCATCATCGATCCGGCAAAACTAAAATCATATAATCTTCAGCTTGATAGTCTGATTGCGGCAGTTGGTGGCAACAACCAGCTTGTCGCCGCAGGTACGCTTGAGGGCGACGAAGGCAAATATGCGGTGAAAGTACCGGCGCTCATTGAGACGGTTGAAGATATTGCCAATCTTCCAATCTCGGTGAATGGCAACGCGGTTGTGCGTGCACGCGATCTGGCGACCATACGTTCCACATTTGAGGATGCAGAAACGGTTGCGCGCTTTAACGGCAAGCCATCGATTGCAATCGAAGTTTCGAAACGCGCTGGATCAAACCTGATTGCGACAGTCGACCGCGTTAAGACGGTGGCTAATGAATTCAAACCACTACTGCCGTCAGGTGTAGAGGTGACATTCAGCCAGGACAAATCAACCGATATTCGTACTATGCTCGCTGACCTTCAGAACTCGGTTCTGACAGCGGTCATATTGGTGTTCATCGTCATTCTATATTTTCTTGGTTTCCGATCCTCGCTCCTAATTGGTTTGGCCATTCCATCGGCGTTCTTGATGGGCATTATGTTCCTGTCGCTCGCAGGTTTGACGGTCAATATCGTTGTACTGTTCAGCCTTATCCTCGCGGTGGGTATGCTTGTTGATGATGCGATTATCGTGACTGAATATGCAGAACGGCGAATGGCTGAAGGAACAGAGGCTGGCCCTGCTTTCGCAGAAGGTGCGCGCCGTATGTTCGGCCCTGTGGTTGTTTCAACGCTGACACGGATTGCAGCTTTCTCGCCGCTTCTTTTTTGGCCAGGCATCGTCGGCGAATTTATGAAGTATATGCCAATCACGCTGATTGCTACTTTGACCGCATCTACTGTGTATGCGCTGTTGTTTGCGCCAACTATCGGATCGCTGATCGGCAAGGCGCGCGTTGAGCCGAAACGTCAAGATGGCATCTATATGGGTGTGATCAAGAAAGCGGTTCGCTACCCTGTTGCGACATTGCTGATCGTTGTTGGTTTGATGGCCGGCATTGTAATGAGCTTCTCGCAAAACAACCAAGGCGTCGAGTTCTTCCCAAATGTCGAGCCAGAATACGGCCTTCTGTATGTTAAAGCACAGGGCAATCTGTCGCTCGAAGAGCAAGATGCCGCCGTTATAGTCGCTGAGCAACGCCTGCTCAATTGGCCGGGCATCGATACGGTTTATACACGCATTGGTAAATCCAGAGGTGGTGGGTTCGGCAGCACTTCAAGTGAAGACACAATTGGTACGATCCAATATGAATTCATTGATTGGCGAGAGCGCAAAACCGCTAACGAGATCCTCGCCGACTTGCGTGGTGCACTATCTGGCTTTGCTGGTGTTGAGGTTGAAATCTCAGTGCCGGATGCGGGTCCGCCGCAAGGAAAGCCAATTCAGGTTCAGCTTTCAGCTGACGATCCAACCGGTATGGAAGATGTGGCAAAAGAGATTGCCGCCTATCTTACGACTATTCCTGAGGTTCAAGACTTGTCGTCAGGTCTTCCGCCGCTCAGCGTGGATTGGGAACTGAAGGTTGATCGCACCGAAGCTGCAAAATACGGCATTGGCCCCAACTCCGTGGGCACTGTTGTCCAGTTGGTTACGACGGGATTGAAGCTTTCCGATTATCGTCCTGCTGGGGCTGATGATGCCGTTGATATCCGGTTGCGTCTGCCAGAAGACCGTCGGACGTTGTCGACACTTGATCAACTGCGTATCCAGACTGCATCGGGTGCTGTCCCGCTTTCAAATTTTGTGACACGTGAACCGGCTGCCTCTTTGGGCACGCTCACACGTATTGATGGCTCGCGGACGATTACAATTACATCCAACCTCAAAGAAGGTTCACAGGATGCTGTATTCCAAGCACAGGTAGCCGACCATCTTGCTACTTTGGACTTCCCACCCAATATTCGTTGGGAAATGGTTGGTTCTGACCAAGACAGTGCGGAAGCCGCGGCCTTCCTCAGTAAGGCATTTGGCGTTGCGATCTTCTTGATCTTTGCGCTGCTCTTGGCGCAGTTCAACCGCTTTGTCTACGTGGCATTGGTTTTAACTGCCGTTGTTATGTCCACGATTGGTGTGCTGCTCGGCCTTCTCGTAATGAGCATGCCATTCTCGATCGTGATGACTGCGGTGGGCACAATTGCTCTGGCGGGTGTTGTGGTGAACAACAATATCGTTTTGATCGACACTTATGCTTATTTGCGAAAGCAAGGCATGGACAAAATCGAAGCTGTGTTGGAGACATGTCGCGAGCGCGTACGTCCTGTGATGTTGACGGCTGTGACTGCTATTTTGGGCGTATTGCCGATCGCATTCGGAGCCAATTTGGCATTGTTGAGCCATGAGGTCACAATGGGTGCGCCATCCACGCAATGGTGGATCGCACTATCAAGCGCTATCGTGTTTGGCCTTGCATTCTCAACATTGCTGACATTGGTTGTTACGCCTGCTGCACTTGTGGTGTTTACACGCGATAACGAATCGATTGCTCAAGGCGGCCTACTATCGCAACTTTGGCGTCGCCTTCGTGGCAAAAAGATTGTCCGCACGACCGTTGATACAAAGCCAGACGATGCTGAGCCAATAGCGGCCCAGGCTGAAGCTGAAATTCCTGCAGTGAAACAACCTGTTCCAGATGCCGAACCGGTGGCGGATGTTGAAGGTAAATTGTCACAAGACAATAGGTTGGAAGAGCTTGATACGAGCGCAACACGGTTCCCGAAAGCAGCTGAATAGACATTAAAAATTGACAACAAAAAACCGGCGCAATCTGCATTGCGCCGGTTGTTTTTTGTTTATCTCTTTTTAGGCAGCAGCTTGCGCCTTTGGTGAAATCAAGCTGCGATTAACGAGCACTTCTGCAATCTGAACCGTATTGAGTGCGGCACCTTTTCTTAGATTGTCAGAAACAACCCACATGTTCAGGCCATTATCAATTGTAGAATCCTCGCGAATACGACTGATATAAGTCGCATCCTCGCCGGCTGCCTCGTAAGGTGTGACATATCCATTTTCTTCTGGATTATCGACGACGAGACACCCTGGCGCTTCACGCAGGATATCGCGTGCCTGATCAGCCGTCATCTCGTTTTCAAACTCAATGTTCACAGCTTCAGAGTGCGAAATGAAAACCGGCACGCGCACGGCGGTGCAGGTCACTTTGATTTTCGGATCGAGCATTTTCTTGGTTTCGGCCATAACTTTCCACTCTTCTTTTGTGGAGCCGTCTTCCATGAAACTGTCGATATGCGGAATTACATTGAATGCAATGCGCTTTGTGAATTTCTGTGTTTCCATGGTATCGCCAACGAACACAGATCTTGTTTGCGCGAACAATTCGTCCATCGCATCTTTGCCGGCACCTGACACGGACTGATAGGTTGAAACCACAATCCGCTTAATGTTTGCGACATCATGCAAGGGCTTCAGGGCAACAACCAATTGCGCCGTTGAACAGTTTGGATTGGCAATAATGTTCTTCTTTGAAAAATCAACAATGGCGTCAGCGTTCACTTCTGGAACGATCAATGGCACATCCATATCGTAGCGAAATGCTGATGAATTATCGATGACAACGCAGCCTTGCGCGCCAATTTTTGGTGACCATTCCTTTGATACGCTGCCGCCAGCAGACATCAAGCAAATGTCGGTGTCAGAGAAATCATAGTTCTCGAGCGCTTGAACTTTGATCATTTTGTCGCCGTAAGACACTTCTTGGCCCAACGAACGGCGTGATGCCAATGGCACGACCGTCGTGGCCGGGAAGCCGCGCTCATGTAGAATTTCCAACATTTCGCGACCGACATTGCCGGTAGCGCCTGCGATAGCTATTTTGAAGCTCATTGCTCTTTTCCCGTTCTCCCCGTTTGCGTCAAAGCGCCACTCATCCCGCCCACGGGGAGAGTGTGGGGCGGACTAAGTTAAACGGTCGTTTTCTTCGTCGTGATCGTTTTAAGCATGATGGCAGTCTTTTGCTGCAGTGCGGCGCAAATGTCAATTCTTGGTTTTGCAGATTAATTGGCGGCCAGATATGCCGCACGGATTGCTTCGCCCATTTCCTTGGTGGTGATTTGCGTACAACCTTCGCTCATAATGTCGCCGGTTCTCACGCCGGTTTCGAGTACATCAGCCATGGCCTTCTCCAAGCGATTTGCTTCATCAATCATTTCGAAAGAATAACGCAAACACATAGCGAAGGATGCAAACATGGCAATTGGGTTGGCAATGCCTTGGCCCGCAATATCGGGCGCCGAACCATGAACTGGCTCATACATGGCTTTGCGCTTACCAGTGATAGCATCAGGTGCGCCTAATGAGGCTGAAGGCAACATGCCGAGCGATCCGGTCAGCATCGCGGCAACATCAGACAGCATATCACCAAAAAGATTGTCAGTGACGATGACGTCAAACTGTTTGGGCCAGCGCACCAATTGCATCCCACCGGCATCTGCTAGCATGTGCGAAAGTTCAACGTCTTCATATTTGGCTTTGTGGGTTGCCGTAACAACTTCGTTCCACAAAACGCCAGACTTCATTACATTGCGTTTTTCCATTGAGCACACGCGGTTGTCGCGGGTCCGTGCCAATTCAAATGCAACGCCAGATATGCGTTCGATTTCGAATGTGTCATAGACTTGTGTGTCGATGCCTCTTTTTTGGCCATTCCCAAGATCAATGATCTCCTTTGGTTCGCCAAAATATACCCCGCCGGTCAGTTCTCGCACGATCAAGATATCAAGGCCTTCTACGACTTCGGGACGCAATGATGAAGAATTAGAGAGCGCTGGATAGCAAATGGCCGGCCGAAGGTTTGCGAAGAGCGCCATATCTTTACGTAGACGCAGCAGGCCCGCTTCTGGACGAGCATCATAAGGCACATCATCCCATTTAGGTCCGCCAACAGCGCCAAACAGAACGGCATCAGCAGCCATGGCTTTTTCCATATCTGCATCCGAGATTGCCATTTGATGCGCATCATAAGCAGCGCCGCCAACCAGTCCCTCATCGGTTACAAAGCCAGCGCCGTCGTTATCGTTCATGTGTTCAATGAGGATTTTGACCTCTGACATGATTTCAGGGCCGATTCCGTCACCGGGAAGAAGGAATATTGAACGAGTTGTCATGGTAGGGGCCTTTTTGCGTCAAATTCAATTGAGGCCTTGCTAATGCTGTGGCGATCTGGGTGCAATAGAGATAGAGGCTCGAAAAGACAGTTTTTCTGCGAAAACGAACGTTTTTGAAGTTTAATCGAGCATTGAGGGTCAAGAACCACGCAATGCTGTCACTTCGATCTCAATTTTCATTTCCGGCTTAATGAGTCCAGCAACCACTATGGTAGCGGCGGGCCTGATACCGTCGAAATATTCCCCTAGAATGGGAAATGCCAGATCAGCATAAGAAGCATCGGTGACTGTGTATTGAGCCCGTATAATATCAGTTCTGCTAAAACCTGCTTGTGTTAGGGCATGATCAATGGTCGCAAGTGTATTGCGGGTCTGATCTTCGACGCTATCAGGCATTTGCATAGTTTCATAATCATAGCCTGTTGTACCGGCGACAAAGCACCAAGGTTCTTGAACAACAGCACGCGAATAGCCCGCCGTTTTTTCAAATGGAGAACCTGAAGAGATTAGCTTTCGGGTCATTATTTGTCTTTTACTATTTGTCCAATTATTCGGCGCACAAGCGGCGCGACGATTAGAACCGCGGGAAACGCAACCAACCATGAAGATAGCCATGCACCCGGCCAGGCACTTAGAAGTTCACCAATGTCGCCAACCGTTAAGTGAATTGACAGACCCGATACGATGAATGACATCATGCCAGAAAGCAAAAGCCCCAACGCATAGGGCTCCAGTTTTTTCGGCACAAAAGGTTTCACGCCACATTAAGCCCATGGGCGAGATTGCGATGCCTTGGCTTCATAGGTGTCAATTGATGCTGCTTTCTCAAGCGTTAAACCAATATCGTCCAAACCATTGAGCATGCAATGCTTGCGATGGGCATCAATGTCGAACGAGATCGTACCGCCATCGGGCCCTTTTATTTCTTGTGCTTCAAGGTCGACGGAAATGACAGCATTGGCGCCGCGCGATGCGTCATCCATAAGCTTGTCCAGGTCAGCCTGACTTACAACGATTGGCAGAACGCCATTTTTGAAGCAATTGTTATAGAAAATGTCGGCGAAACTCGTGGAAATGATGCAACGAATTCCATAGTCTAGCAAAGCCCATGGTGCATGTTCGCGCGACGAACCAAATCCAAATTTGTCGCCTGCCACTAGAATCTTAGCGCCACTATATGCGGGTTGGTTCAAAAC
>JBCDFK010000007.1:0-14480 GCA_039178065.1 Pseudomonadota bacterium
CAGCAAACAGTATGGTTAGCAGCAATAGTGCAATGCCGCTCACAGATACCTGTAGCAAGCCCATACCAAAAATATCGCGTCGCAACGACCAGAGCCGGGCGGGCTTGAGTTCCAATCCAATAATAAACAATAGGAAAACGACGCCCAGTTCCGAAACTTGCAAAATAGATTCGGGATCAGTGATGAGCCGTAAAACAGGGCCAATAATCACCCCAGCGGCCAGATAACCCAAAACTGAACCCAGGCCTAGTTTCTTAAACAAAGGCGCTGCCACAACCGCTCCGCCAAGCAACAAAATGGCTTCAGCAAAAAATGCAGGGGGGGCACCGCCAGCCATAATTCATTCCTTTGTGATCGCGCGTGATGGCAAATCCACGCGAATTTGAGTGATCAGCGCACGCTGCGCCTTGATGATTGTGTAGTCTAGCCATAGATGAAGCATAGGAAAGTGCAAATCGGTTGATTGTTTGCGATCAAGTGCTTTTGCTCAACATAATGAGAGAAAACTATTTATGCGAGATAGTGCCCAGGTTTTGATTGATCGCGCCGCTGGACTTGTTGAAGCAGCCAAAAGAGCGGGAGCCGATGCAAGTGATGCAGTGGTTGCACGCCAGGGCTCAACTAGCGTGCAGGTGCGCAATGGAAAGGTGGAGGGCACCGATTCATCAGAAGCAGATAGTATTTCGCTTCGCGTCTTTGTCGGAAACAAAGTGGCGAGCATCGCCGCAGCAGCAAGTAGCAATGTGGACTCGCTGGCGCAGCGAGCGATCTCGATGGCCAAAGTGTCGCCCGATGATGAGTTCAATGGTTTGGCCAACAAAGAGGATTTGGCATCGGAGATTGTCGATCTCGATCTTTACGACACAGCAGAGATAGCGGCTGCGCAACTGACTGAAGACGCACTTGCGACCGAAGATGCAGCGCTGGCGGTGTCAGGGGTGACAAAATCGTCCGGCGCGTCCGCATCGGCGGGCGTCGGCGGTATGGTCTTGGCCACTTCACATGGTTTTCAGGGTAGCTATTCAAGCACCAGGTTTTCGCGTTCGGTATCCGTCATTGCCGGCGAAGGAACTGGCATGGAACGAGACTATGATTTTTCGAGCCGGCAGTTCTACGCAGACTTGGATTCTGCGGCCGATATAGGGCGGTCAGCCGGCGAACGTGCTGCTAAACGCCTTAACCCTAGGAAAATGCCAACCCAATCGGTTTCGGTGGTGTTTGACCCGCGGGTTGCGCGTGGATTGATCGGCCATATTAACGGCGCAATAAACGGTGCCGCGATTGCGCGGAAGTCTAGTTTCTTACAAGATAAAATGGGCGAAAAAGTTGCCAATGATCGTATCACAATCATCGACGATCCCAATCTTGTCCGCGGGCAGGCCTCACGTCCCATCGATGGTGAGGGCGTAAAGGGCGCACGATTGGTTATGCTCGAGGATGGCGTCTTAAAGAATTGGTATCTGTCTTCATCATTGGGCAAGGAGTTAGGTCTTGCAACAAATGGACGTGGCGCGCGCAGTGGAACGTCAGTTGGCGCGGCATCGACCAACACTTGGGTGCTGCCCGGCGATGTTTCTCCCGAGGAAATGATCAAGTCAGTTGGTACAGGGTTTTATTGTACAGAGGTCTTTGGCCAAGGCGTCAATATGGTGACTGGCGAATACAGCCGTGGTGCTTCCGGTTTTTGGATTGAAAACGGTGAAATCGCTTTTCCCGTATCTGAAATCACCATTGCTTCAAATATGCAGGACATGTTCCTATCGATGGAGCCTGCAAATGATCTAGACATGAATTTCAGCACAGCAGCACCAACAATTTTGGTTCCAAAAATGACGCTGGCTGGCAGTTAGGCTGAAATGACAATGACGCTTGCTGATACGCGAACAACTTATTCCGAAGATCTGGAATTGATCACAAAAATTGCTATTGAGGCAGGCGGGCTGGCGCTACCTTACTTTCATGGCGATTCAGAATTGGATATCCAGCTGAAGGAAGGTAACTCGCCGGTCAGCGCGGCAGACTACGCCGTCAATGAGTATCTAGAACAGCATCTTAAAGCAGCTCGGCCGAAATATGGATGGCTGTCAGAAGAAACCAACGATTTGGATATTGAGCGCCGAACAAATGCGTCGCGCACTTTCATTGTTGATCCAATAGATGGAACACGCGGCTTTATTGAAGGTCGCAACCAATGGTGTGTTTCTGTCAGTGTGGTTGAGAACTCACGACCAATCGCCGGCGTTCTTGTTTGCCCAGCCCGCGATGAGATCTATCAAGCATCATTGGGAGGCGGTGCCTTCCTCAATCAACAAAAAATTGAACTCAACAATAGCAAGCCGGAGCGCTTAATATTGGGTGGACCGCGCGTATTTTTGGATGCGATGGACGGGAACTCCGATGACGTATTTGAACGCCACCTCCATGTTCCATCGCTGGCATATCGTATTGCGCTGGTCGCAACCGGGCGAATGACGGCTACTTTTGTCAAGCCTAACGCACATGATTGGGATATTGCCGCAGCAGATCTTATTTTGCACGAAGCTGGCGGTATCTTATGCGACCAAAATGGTGAGAAGTTTCAACTCAACCAGCAAAGCCCGGTGAAATCAATTATGTTTGCCAGCCATCCTTCCATGCTCAATGAGATGTTAGCTATTGTCCGCGATACGCCATTCCGCTAATCAGCATCCAACATGGCAATTTAAAAGGTGATCCAATGAGTAATGAGACGGGCGGCAAGCAATTGCTGCATTTGGTTTTTGGCGGTGAATTAGTTTCGCTCGATTCAGAAGAGTTTCCCAACACCGATGCTCTCGATATCGTAGGTATTTTTCCAGATTATAAGTCGGCAGCGGCGGCATGGAAATCTAAGGCACAACAAACAGTAGATAACGCTCACATGCGCTATTATGTCGTTCATTTGCATCGCCTGTTGGACCCTCAAAACGACTGATCATAACCTCGCCGCTATTTGTTGAGATACAAAATCAGTGCAGGGACGTATCTAGGCTTTGTGAAGCGCGTTGTATTCGTGCATGATAGGTAAGGTGGGCGCGAGCCGAACACATTGTTAAAAGTGTGCATGGCCGACGGGATGATGGATATGACTTTGGAATTGCTCGATGAGTGAACGCTGGGCGCGCACAGCTCTACAAGCCTATCGTTGGGTCGGTGTGGGCGCTTACCCATTCATCGGCAGCTATGTGGCATTGCGAGCATCGCGTGACAAAGAACAACATGCGCGCCGTCACGAGCGTTATGGTAAGGCCTCTATTGAACGCCCTGAAGGACCTTTGGCTTGGGTTCATGCGGTAAGCGTGGGCGAAACCAGCGCTGTTCTCGGCCTGATTGCCCGTATGCGAGAACGCGGCTTAAATGTCGTGCTCACAACGGGCACAACCACATCTGCAGCACTTGCAGCGGAGCGGTTGGGTGAAGATGTCATGCATCAATACGTGCCTCTCGATTTGAAGCCGGCGGTAAGTCGCTTTCTTAATTATTGGCGACCGGATGTTGCGATTTTCGCCGAATCCGAAATTTGGCCGATGACAATTTTGGAATTATGCGCCAGGCGTATCCCTCAAATTTTGATCAATGGTCGTATGTCCGACAGGTCATTCGCACGTTGGCAAAATCGCTCTGCGTTGGCCGAGTCTTTGTTCGAAAACTTTTCACATGTAGCCGCTCAAAGTGAGGAAGATGCTGAACGTTTTCGCGCGCTTGGTGCCCGCCCGGTAACCGTGACCGGCAATCTAAAAGCCGATGTCGTTATGCCACCAATCGATGCTGAAACCAGTGCAAAGATGAAGGTCGCTACAGCGGGGCGTCAGGTTTGGGCAGCAATTTCTACACACGAAGGTGAGGAGCTAATTGCAGCAAGAGTGCACCGAACGCTTAAGAAAAAATGGCCAAACTTGCTGACGATTATAGTGCCACGACATCCGCGACGAACCGGTGAAGTGCACGGCATGCTGGAACAAGAGGGCATGGTCGTTGCAATGCGGTCAGCACATTCTTTCCCGGCCAATTCTACCGACATTTTTCTAGGTGATTCCATCGGTGAGATGGGTCTCTATTTGCGCATGGCCAGTATTGCTTTTGTTGGAAAGTCGCTAACTGGCTCCGGCGGACAAAATCCATTAGAGCCTGCGGTGCTGGATACGGCAATATTGTCAGGACCAAAAGTCGACGCATTTTCAGAGGCTTATGAGAAGCTGATAAATGCACGCGGCGCTCGTATCATCGCCGATGAAAATGAACTGACCAAAGCCGTCAATCATTTACTCGGAAACGAGAAGCTCCGGAGCGCTATGGCAGAACGCGCGGCGCAAGTGGTTGGAGATATGGAAGGCGCGCTCGACAAAACATGGGATGTGCTTGGACCTTATGTTCAACCGCTCATTGTTGAAGCAGGCCTGAGCAACATTGAACGCAATGAAGCGAACGATGAATTGTCAGCCGGCGGGAATGGAAGAACGCGCATTGGCTGGTCATGAAGCGCCTCCTTTTTGGTATCAAAACCCCGGACTAATGTCGTTGGCACTTCGTCCGCTTGGCGCAGTGTATGGCGCGGCGGCGCGCTACAGAATGGACAAGGCCAATGCCGCCACCATAAATGCTCCGGTCGTGTGTATCGGGAATTTGACGGCCGGCGGCACCGGCAAGACACCGACCGCCATTGCATTGGCAAAACTAGCGATGCAAGCCAAGCTCAAGCCGGGTTTTGTCAGCCGCGGTTATGGCGGTATTCACGTTAATGCGCATCAAGTAGATATTACGTCGGATACGGCTTCTGCAGTTGGCGACGAGCCGCTGTTACTGGCACGCGTAGCACCCACCATTGTTGGCCAGAACCGGGCCGCGAGCGCCGGCAAGCTCGTGGATGGTGGATGTGATTTCATTATCATGGATGATGGCTTCCAAAGCCGGTCGCTGCACTATGATTATGCGCTGGTTACGCTTGATGCACAGCGAGGGATCGGCAATGGGCAAGTCATTCCGGCTGGACCATTGCGCGCGCCCCTGATTGACCAAATGCGGCACGCAACGGCAATTTTGCGGATCGGCGAAGGCGATGCTGGCGATGTTGTCATCCGTGCGGCAGCAAGAGCAGCCAAGCCATTTATGCATGCAAAGCTAATGCCTGAAAATCCAGAAGCATTGTCAGGAAAACAGGTGCTTGCCTTCACTGGTATCGGCAACCCTCAAAAGTTCTTTGATACTCTTTCAACGATCGATTGTTGGGTTGGCGCAAGTCGGTCGTTTGGCGATCATCATGCCTATACCGAGGCAGAAGCGCAGCAATTATTGGATAAGGCCAGTGCGGAAAATCTGGAATTGGTAACGACAGAAAAAGACGCAGTACGCCTAACCCACAAAGAGGGGCCACTTGCTGCCTTAAGGCAAAAAGCACACGTGCTACCCGTTTCGCTGCAATTTGGGCTTAAGACTGATGGCTCCGGCATAATTTCAACAACAATCGAGCAATATGAACAACGCCGTCTTGCAGCAAAATAGTAGCTAAGTTGCGTTGGCGGCTTGTTCTGCCTTCACCGACGTTATGACATCGACATAGGCTTCCTGACGATCGACGCTCCAATATTTCAACTCGTCAATTGGGATAGGCTTTCCGGTCAGAGCGCATCGAACAAAGCTACCGGCCGTGACCACACGGTAATCGCCATCCAAATATCGGATAGTGGCTTCGCTCGATCCAGATAAATCATGAATGTTCATGGGTTATGTCCTTTGCTCGCACCAGATGCCAGCAATTGGGTTCAATCGTCAAGTGTTGCATCTATCAGTTAGCGGCGACCAAATAGCTTTTCAATATCGGTCAGCTGCAATTCTATAAAGGTGGGTCGGCCATGATTACAGGTGCTCGAACCAGGCGTGTTTTCCATCTGACGTAGCAGCGCGTTCATTTCTTCGTTTCGCATTCGGCGGCCAGCACGGACAGATCCATGACACGCCATGGTGGACGCAACTTTCTCAATCATATCTTTAAGATGTAATGCGCCATTGCCTGCATTTTCAATCATATCATCGGCCAAGTCACGAATAAGGCCATGCGTGTCGGTATCGCCTAATATTGATGGTGTCCCGCGAACTGCGATGGCGCCAGGCCCAAAGCTCTCAACGAGCAACCCAAAACGTTCGAGCGCCTCGCTGTGCGCAACGACAGCATCGGCCTCATCGGCATTGAGATCCACAATGTCGGGCACTAAGAGCATCTGGCTTGGCATGTTTTGCTCGGCCATAGCAGCTTTTAGTGCTTCGAATACCAGACGCTCATGCGCCGCATGCTGGTCAACAATAACGACCGAATTATTGGTTTGGGAAACGATATAAGTATCATGCACCTGAGCGCGCGCTGCTCCTAGTGGAAATTCATCCGCCTCAGAAGCGATGTCAGCGTCGGCATCGTTTGCATTGGCAACATCACGCACCTGTGGCGGCAGATCGGTCATCTGCGATTGTCTATCCTCAGCAAAGCCCGAAGCCCCGTTTAAAGGTCTTTGCCAGGAATTCGTATGGTCAAAATGCTGGTGCTTTGGTGCTGTGTAACTGCCCGTAGAGAAGGCACTTGTCATAGCTTCTGCAGCGGAGGTTGAGCTGCGAACCCCTGATTGCTCCAAGGCATGCCGAACCCCGGATACAATTAGTCCCCTGACAAGTCCCGGATCGCGGAACCGAACCTCGGCTTTTGCTGGATGCACATTTACATCGACAAGTGCCGGATCAATATCGATAAACAGCACCGCCATGGGATAGCGATCACGCACCAAAGTATCCGAGTAGGCAGCGCGCAACGCGCCCAACACTTGCCGATCTTTGATCGGGCGACCATTCACATAAGCGAATTGGTGGGATGCTGAACCTCGGTGAAAAGATGGAAGCGAGACCAATCCCGTAATTGACACGCCGTCCCGCTCAACATTGAGCGCAATTGAATTGTCTGCAAACTCTTGGCCAAGAACTTGTCCAATACGGCGCTTTCGGCCTTCAGCATCAGCGCTACAGGCGGGATATTCTAAAATACGACGCTCAGTTCCAGACAATGAAAACGCAACCGCTGGCGAAGCCAAAGCAATGCGTCGGACGACATCATTGATTGCAGTACTCTCTGCTCTTTCGGACTTCATGAATTTTAGCCGGGCAGGCGTGGCGTAAAACAAATCTCGAACTTCAACCCGCGTGCCTGGATTGCAAGCAGCGGGAATTGGACCGGAAATCCGTCCGCCTTCGACATCAATTTTTGACCCTTCATTGCCTGTATGAAATCGTGATGCAATCGATAACATGGCGACCGAACCAATGGAGGGCAGGGCCTCACCTCGAAAACCCAGTGATTGGATAGCGTCAAGGCCGCCCTCAAGTTTGGACGTGCAGTGGCGTGAAATCGCTAGCTTCAAATCTGCAGCGCTCATGCCATGGCCATTATCGGCCACGCTGAGATAGGATTTGCCGCCTGCCGTGGTCGAAACATCGATCCGCGTTGCACCCGCATCAAGCGCATTTTCTATAAGTTCTTTGACAACGCTTGCGGGCCGCTCGACGACTTCGCCCGCAGCAATTTGGTTCACAATATTTTCGTCAAGGCGGCGAATTTGCATAATCTGAATATAGGCGATGTCGATGCGTCCTTAAACCACCGGGCTTTGATATCAACCGATTGATGAATCACATTGATAACGTCGCTTTTGCCAAGTATGTTTCCAGCGCTATAGAAATGTTGAGGACAACCAATGAGCCTTCCTTCTGACTACAGAATGATAGATGAGCAAGTCGCCGTTTCAGGGCAAATTACTGTGGAGCATGTGCAAGAAATTGCCGATGCTGGTTACAAATCTCTCATTTGCAATAGACCAGATGGCGAGGCGCCAGATCAGACCGAAGTTGCCGCCATTGAAGCCGCCGCTATTTCAGCGGGATTAGCTTTTCGCAACATCCCTGTTCTCGGTTCAGGTATGACCATAGACAATGTCGAGGCCACATGCACTGCGCTCGATGAGCTCGATCGACCGATATATGCCTATTGCCGCTCAGGTGCCCGTTCCACCAACGTCTACAACATGGCTAAGGGCTAGATTTACTGGCTGGAATTTCGGACTTCGCGCATCGTGGCTAGAAGTCCAGCATCCACCACCTCCAGTATATAGATTTCGGCCGTTATGCACACAGGACATTGGCCAGGAACTAGGTAACCTACTGATTCTAAGCCGTTTTCATTGACGATATTAGCCAGTAGTGAGGCGCGAAGGCCTCCACCTTTTTCAGTCATTATCTCGCCGTTGAATGCTAATACTTCGGTGCCCACACTTGGAATTTTCGATACCTTCCCGCGATGCGAAATCGTTGGCTCATTCAAGCTACCAAGCGATGAACCGATCAGCGCATTTTGAATGCCCTGCGCGGAGCAGAATTGCTCGAGCGCCTGCGGCAAATCTTCATTGGGGTGAACACGAATGAAATATTCGCGACCAAATCCATCGTCTTCACTAGCAGGTTGCTCATCATCAATTTCAAATATGGCATGAAGCGTTTCAGCGCTGGCGCATTTTGTGATGTTGTTGCCGATAAACACATTCATCTTTGCAAATATCGGCTGTGAAATGATGCAGTCTTCCGCCATGAAGTGTCCGCCCATTTCAGCGCCGTGCGGATTATGCGAAAACTTTGCATGGCAATGCACAAACCTCGGAGCATCTTCTGCAAAGCCAAATGAGCATGTGCCCATGGTCAGTTCAGTATCGCCATAGTCGCGAATATAGGTGTAGTTGGCTGCTTTTCCATCTCGTGCAGGCCCGCCCGTCGTGAATCGCGTTTTTGATAGCGCGCCACCTTCCAGCGATGCAGTGCCGCATGCACCACCAAGTTGCGCGGCAGCCTTGATGATCGCCTCATGCAGGCTTTGCTGCGGTTCCAAAATCATATCTTCGGTGACGACATTTGCCAGTTTCACGAAGTCCAGGCGCGTTGGATTGAGGGGACCCGGGTGCTTCATGTAGTGAGATTGAGGCGTTCTTTCGTTCATCTGACCCGCCAGAACTATGTGCCACAAAACGTGTTTTGGACAACTTCTTCCGGTTTTGGCGGCAGCAAATACCGCTCAAAGCCCTGCCGTTCTTCATAGGGTGAGGCCAAAACTTCCATCAGTTTATTGGCAAAAGCCATATTTCCTTTTTGAGCTTCAGCCAGTGCTTCTTCCACCAAATGATTGCGCGGAATATATGCTGGGTTGACTGCAAGCATCGCTGCCTGACGTTCGGAATCATTGCGCTTTTCTTGTTTGAGGCGCGCGCGCCAGGCAAGCAACCACATTCCAAACATGGATGGGCCATTCATTATGGCTTGCAGCGCCGCATCTTCCGGCCCATCTTCTTGATTTATTCTTGATAGCGTTCTGAAAAATTGCGTAAAATCAACTTCTTGTCCGGCAAGATGTTTCATTAGATCTTGCCAAAGTGCCATATCCCCATCGTCCTCAGATTCGAAACCGAGCTTTGCCCTGATGCCTTTCTCATAGGCGGATTGGAATGCGGATGGGTATACATCGAGAGCGGCTTTGGCATGTTCCACTGCTTTGGCTTCGTCATCATCCAGAATGGGCAGCAATGACTGAGCCAAAACAGACAAGTTCCATTGACCGATTGAAGGTTGATTGCCGTAAGCATAGCGTCCCGATTGATCGATCGCGCTAAAAACCGTTCTTGGGTTGAAAACATCCATGAATGCGCAGGGACCATAATCGATTGTTTCGCCGCTAATAGTCATATTGTCGGTATTCATAACGCCATGAATGAACCCAACCATCATCCAATTCGCAATCAGCTCAGCTTGTTTAACAACAACCGCCTCCAGCATTGCTGCGTAAGGGTTGTCCGCTGTTTTGCATGAGGGATAATGCCGTTCGACCACATGGTCTGCGAGTGTTTTCAGCGAAGCTTTGTCATCTCGCGCAAAGAAGAATTGGAACGTGCCAACGCGTATGTGACTGGATGCAATACGTGTCAGAACTGCTCCGGGGAGAGGTGTTTCGCGGAAAACCTCTTCACCAGTTAATACGGCAGCCAATGCGCGCGTCGTGGGAATTCCCAGCGCATTCATTGCTTCGCTGACGATGTACTCGCGCAAAACCGGGCCAATAGCCGCTTTGCCATCGCCGCCGCGGGAGAAGGCAGTGCGACCGGAACCCTTCAGCTGAATGTCCCTTCGTTTGCCATTAATATCAATGACTTCTCCTAAAAGAGCAGCCCGCCCATCGCCAAGTTGAGGCACGAAATTACCGAATTGATGTCCGGCATATGCAGCAGCGATAGCCTGGGACCCTTCTGGCAATTTGTTGCCAGAAAGCATGGCTAAACCAGCATCAGAATTCAGCCAAGAAAAGTCGATGCCAAGCTCCTGCGCTAGCGGTTCATTTATCGCCAATAGCGTTGGAGATGGTGCCGACGCCGGCGGCGCTGCTGCGAAAAAACCCTCAGGCAAATTGGCGTAGCTATTATCAAATTTTATCGACAATGGTGGTATCCATATCTGGTTTTCTGGAGAGGATTTCAGCTCAAATGTGTTGTCAATTCTCCCATATATGGTGCTTATTACGCCATTTTTCTAGGACTGGCAAAACGCAAATTACTCCGCAAATACTTGCTATTGAGGCGTAGTATTTGCTGATACGCCTACGGCATAAAAGCGCTTAATTTTCCCGAAAATTTTCTGGCTGGCGCAGTGCAATTTCTCAATATTTTGACCAAAAAATCATGATTCTCAGGGATTTTTATGATTGTCAGATTTCTGGATATTACTTGGCTAAAATGGCTGAAAAGTACAACTTTTTGATGTGTACGGATAAGAAATGCAATTTTTTGCAACTATTTCGATTATTTTAGCCAATTTTGAGCCGATAAACCCCCGCTAACCTTTGAATTCTCGCTAGGTTCGTGATTCATTGGAGGCGTATGGGTGGCCGATGATTCGGATAATGTAGCTTTGTGCGCATTCAGTTTTCTTCTGGCCGGCTTGGGGGATGGTCATTGGTTTTCTGCACCAATAGATTTGCAAGAGGCGAGAAAGATATCTCGAACGCTATTGTGCGTTCGAATACTGGCGACAGCTTGCCCAGTGTTCCCTTAAACCTATGCAATATTTTCTTAAAATTCGTAACGGCTTGTCGCAGCTTTAGATGTGGTGAGACGTTGCAAATAGACGTTGGGCTCGTACGACGATGTCTGGAGCCCCCCGTTGCCTATGTTTGTGGGCCGCCCAGGGCAGCGGCCCATATGAATACGAGTTAGCGATGTTCGACTCGAAAACCAACAAAAAGAACTTCAAATATCATGGCACTACAGGAGCCAAAATCATGAAACAGAAAATCAAAACAAGAGGGTTGGTCCACGCGATGCGATCAAGCACCGTTTTGTCCGCTTTATTGGCCTTATCGGTTGGTATAGCGAGCGTGACACCAGCCTATGCATTTATCAGCAACACAGCTACAGCTAGCGGTGAAGCGCCTGATGGAAGCACCATCGACGATACTGATAGCGTTGATGTTAGTGTCGTGCCTGATGCGCCCCTGCTGACGATCGTCAAAACTGCGGTCTTGAACGATGAAGTTACAGGCAATTCGCTGGGTGAAGAAACGGAAACCATAACCTACTCCTACACGGTCACCAATGATGGTAATACAACAATCAATTCTGTTTCAATTATCGACACGCATGACGGATCTGCAGCACTCGGCACACCGGTGATCGCTGTTGGATCAGCAACGGGCACACCCGGCAACTCAACGGTTGACTTGCTGCCGACGGAGGAAGCCACCTTTACCGTTACTTACACCATAACAGCGGCTGATATTGCCAGCTTGGGTGGCGGAACTGGCGATGGTGATCTTGATAACTCGGCTGTCGCTGAAGGCACCTACCCAGATGGTGGTGCTGGAGTAACCGTGACCTCCTCGGCTTCCACTGCACAAGTACCATTAGCAAGCAGTCCATCGATTGATATCGCGAAGGCTGCCTATGATGACGGTATCCCGACTGCATTGGGTGGTACCGGCACAAACCCGGCACTGGGCACTGGAAGTGATGTGGTCGCTGGAACCGTCATAACTTACGTCTATAGCGTGCTTAACGATGGCGATGTTCCGCTTGAATCTGTTGGCGTTACTGATGTGCATGGCGGTACGGGTACACTGGGTGCCATCACTCTGTTCTCGCTCACCAATACATCTGGAACTTCGCTCAACGATGACAGCATCGATGGTGATCCTGAAGTGATCGACATCCTGCAACCAGGCGATTCAGCTGTGTTCTCGGCGACCTATACGGTCACTCAGCAAGACGTGGATCAGCTCCAATAAGGAATAAGGGTCGCGCGGGAGGTTCCTGCCGCGCGACGCTTGACTGTTTGGCTGATGGTTTTGGATCGTAGGTAAGGTTTCGATGTTCGAACTGACTAACATAAGGCGTAAGACGAAGCGGCAGCGATTTATTTCGCTGGCGCTTGCGGGCTTGTTGTCTTTTGGTCAGATCGTCCCGGCGCATGCATTCATATCCAATACCGCCACTGTGTCCGGTGACTTTATGGGCACAACGATCGATGACAGTGTCACATTGGATGTTGACGTTGTAGATGCCGCACCAGCGTTGCTCGTGACGAAAACCGCGACACTTAACGATGACGACAGTTCGGGTACTCTATCCGCTGGCGACACGGTCGACTTCGAAATCACCCTTGATAACGATGGCAATGTTTCGATTGATAACATCAACCTAGTCGACACATTCGAGCAAAATGGTTCGACTAGAACGCTTACATCTGGCCCTGCCTATGTGAGCGGCGACATCACGAATTCTAACGTTCTGGATGTCGATGAGGTATGGACCTATCAAGCCAGCTACATCATTCAACAATCCGATATTGACGACGGTAATGATCTTGATAACACCGCCGACTTTACGGGAGATTCGCCCGGTGGCCCTGTTGCCGGTCAAGGCAGTGTTTCTGTTTCACTTGCTGGGTATAGCGAGATTACCTTGGATAAAGTTGCTACCAGTACCTCATTTGCTCGCCCAGGCGATGTGGTTACATGGCAGCTCACTGCAACAAATACCGGCGGAACAACACTAACCGGATTGACGGTGACCGATGACACGGCTGATACGCTTGTCTGCACCATCAGCGGAGACGCGACAATTGCAACCCTTGCCCCGGGAATTGGCGAAACCTGTATCGCCACTTATGCAGTTCAAGCGCTTGATATAGGAAGTGACCCGCTCACCAATGTTGCTTCAGTCTCGGGCACTATTGGCGGTGTTACTGTTAGTGACTCCGCAACCGCAGATATTGCCCGCGAGAATGCTGATCTGGTAACCGTAAAGTCCATTGTTGCCGGTGGTGCAGGGTCTATGCCAGGCGATACGATTACATACTCAATCGTTGTTACAAACAATGGAACTGCAGATGCAACCGACATCAGTCTGACTGATCTGCTGCCCACGGAGCTCACCGCGACAGCCAATAATGGCAATGCGACCGCCGGTGCATATGATGACATCACTGGCATCTGGACAATTGCTGCGCTATCCAGCGGCGCTAATGCGACACTTACGCTGGAAGGCGTGGTAAACCCTGGCCAGGGTGGTGTTTTGATTTCGAATACGGTCAGCGCCGCACAAAGCGCTGAGAACGATCCTACTACCGTTGGCGATGTGCTCACTGCCTTGTTCACGCCGTTGGTATTCCCAATCATCGCCGTCGACGATACGCTCGGCGCACCATTTGATGGCGCATTTCCTCTCGTCAATGTGCTTAATGTGTTCGATGGCGACACGCTTAATAGCCTACCGGCGAATGATACAAATGTGACTGTCACAGAAGTTGGAACTTGGCCAACCGGCTTCACGCTGAACTCTGATGGCTCAATTGATGCAGCTGGCGCGATACCTACCGGTACCTATGAATTTGATTACCAGATTTGCGAGATTGCAGACCCAGACAATTGTTCTGTAGCAACGGTAACAATCCCAGTCGTTTCCACAATTCCACGTCTCGCCGGTACAGTATTTGAAGACAACAACCAAAACGGCAGTTTGGACGCATCCGACACACCGGTACCAAACTTCATTGTTCAACTCGTGCAGGCCGGTGTTGTTTTAAACACAACAACCACCGATTCAGTCGGCGAATATGAATTCACTGGCTTTGTTCCAGGTACATATGATGTGGTCTTTATTGACCCGGATTCAGATATGGGTGTCGGGTTCATTCAAAGTGTTATTGTTGGACCAAACGATAATATTATTGATCAGGATTTGCCGATCGATCCATCTGGCGTTGTCTATAATTCTCTCAATGGCGATCCAATAGCTGGAGCAACAGCCACATTGGTTGGTAGTAACGGAAATCCATTGCCAGCGGCTTGTTTGCTTCAAAACCAGCAAAATCAGGTTACCGGAAGCGATGGCGAATATAGA
>JBCDFK010000008.1:0-13562 GCA_039178065.1 Pseudomonadota bacterium
GCGCATACCGCAATCGGAAAGATAGTTTCGCAAATTCATTCGAGAAGTACCCAACAGTGGTCGCACAAACCAAGTCGAACAGGCGTAGAGTGTGGCAGACGGAATCCCAGCCAAGCCGCGGCCTTCCCCCCGCGCTGAACGCATGGCGATGGTTTCAAGCTGGTCATCCAGCGTATGACCCGTCATCACAAATTGAGCGTCCATATCATGCGCAACTTCACCAATCAGCGAATAGCGCGCATTTCGTGCAGCGGCTTGAATACCAGATGCAGACTCAGGCGCTTGCCATTTTTTTACGACATGGCGAATATTTAAGTTGTCGCAAAGCGCGCCAACTTGCTCAGCTTCTAATGCCGAATTGGCTCGCAAACCATGATCAACGGTCACCGCAACAATATCTACAGCGACATGCATTTGACTGAGATATTCCTGAAATCCAACCAGCAGCGCGGTGCTGTCACTACCACCTGAGATAGCGACAAGAATTGGCGCGCCATCCGCCAATCTTAATTGGTCAAATGATCGGGTAAAATGACTAGTGTGAGATGGCTGGTTCAGCACTTGGCTTTCGCACGCTCAGCGCCGATCTTATTGCGAAGCGGCTCAGACATGTTCACATGAGTCTTAAGAGCATCCTCTAAAGTAACACACGCAATTTGCCGATTGCCAAGAGCCGCCATAATGGACCCGATTTTGTACAGAGTCTCGGGCGCTTTTCTTGCATTGGGATGAAGAGAGCGGGTCATAATAAATACATCCGCCGCTTCCTCAAATCGCCCTTGCGCAAGCAGACTTTCGCCCAGCCAAAAGCGAGCATCCGCAATTAGCGGATCATTTGGATAAGTGTCGACAAATGTTGAAAACACCTCTTGAGCCAGATTGTAATCGCCATCCAAAATGTAGCGATATCCGGCCGTGTAAAGTTCTTCTGCATTGACCTCACCACCCAAACTGGCGACTTGAGTGCCATCTATTGATTTTTCGACACTTTGTGCCGAAAAATCAATAGATGTTCCAAGTACATTGCCATTAGCATCGAGCTCGATAGAGCCCAAATTTCGAGGTGGTTGTCCCAATCGGGGCTCGGTACCACCCACTGCCGGCGCTGTTAAGCCAGTTGAGTTTGAGGCCGTTTGCGTTGCCGCATCACCCAGCGGAGTGGCTGGTTCAACCGCCTCAGTACTTGCCAAGTCAGTTGTGGCTGGCTCATCGGAGAGCACAGAGCCTTGCTGCTGATCTTCAAGCTCTTGAATACGATATTCCATATCTTCCTGCTGCTTACGCATATTTTCCTGCATTTGCAGCAACTGGAAATTCAGCTCTTCAACCTGCCCTGTAAGCTGACGCAATTGTTCTGCAAGCTGCGCCACACGCGGATCTGAAACCTGCGCATGCGAAACACCCGTCAAAGCCACAATTGCGATGATTGGCAGTTTCAATGTCCAAAAAACGCGATACATAAACCTCAAACCTTCCTCTAAGCCCATCCCTTGCCCAGATTATAGCATTCATGTCAGTCGGGCAAAACTATGTCGTACAAAATCCGGCGCCCATAAAAAAAGCGGCCGGAGCCGCTTTCCTTGATCAATTGCGCCCTTAAGAGCCGCTGGCACCGCCAATATTTGTTACAGCGCGACGGTTTTGCGACCAGCAAGAAATGTCATCGCAGACAGCGACCGGGCGTTCCTTACCGAAGGACAATGTTTTGATGCGAGCGCGATCTATGCCGCGACTTGCAAGAAAGTCGCGCGTCGCTGCAGCACGTCGCGCACCGAGCGCCAGGTTATACTCTCGCGTACCGCGCTCATCGGCATGGCCTTCAATGGTGATTTGATAGTTCGGATAGCGCGCAAGCCATTGTGCTTGGCGCGACAATGTTTGCTGAGCATCGGCACGAACCACCGAAGAATCCGTATCGAAGAAAATACGATCACCAATATTGACGGTGAAATCTTGTTGGGTACCAGGTTGCGCTCCATTCTCCGCGCCCAATCCCAGGTCGCCAGGATTATCCGGAAGCGTCGTTTTTTTCGCACAGCCCGCTAAGGCAAGCGCAGTGAAAAGAACGAGAACCATCGCGCGCAGAGGGTTATTTGTCTGGGTGAGGCTCATCGCCTAATCCTCTTCAATTGTATGAATTTGAGTTAGCATTTAATAACCTTATTTGCCTTAACCAGCTCTCAACACACACGGTTAACAAATACTTATCGCGCCGTACTCTGGTAACTTAGTCGTGAGCTAGATGCCCTGCCGTGACTGAGAAATAAGGCTAAATCACGACAGGTGGCCAAAGTATCGCCTTAGTCGAGCAATGGTGACCATGCAGGGTCGGATCCAAAGTTTGGCGTTTGTATGCGTTGTTCGTTGCGACCCGTAAGATCAATTGAATACAATTGCGGTCCCGGTGAACCTGATCCCTGCCGAAAGAACATCAGAACGCGGCCATTGGGTGCCCAGGTCGGTCCTTCATTGTGGAACCCTGTCGTCAAAATCCGCTCACCTGAACCATCCGGGCGCATGACGCCAATCGAAAATTGACCACCCGATTGTTTCGTGAAGGCAATCAGATCGCCGCGTGGAGACCAAACGGGCGTTGAATAAGAACCATTGCCAAAGGAAATACGTGTAGCACCGCCGCCACCTGCACCCATGACATAGAGCTGTTGGCGACCGCCGCGATCTGATTCAAATACCACACGGCTTCCATCGGGAGCATAGGATGGAGATGTATCAATCGAAGGCGAATTGGTTAGGCGCGTTGTATTACGAGAGCCCAAATCCATAGAATAGATGTTCGCATTGCCATCCTCCTGCTGCAGGCTCATCACAACTTTGGAACCATCGGGGGAAAAGCGCGGGCTGAAGGTCATGCCAGGAAAATCTCCAACCAACTCACGTTGACCTGTTTCAAGCTGAAGCAGATAGACTTTTGGTTGGCCACCAGCAAAATCCATATAGGTGATCTCTTGCCGTGACGGTGAAAAGCGGGGCGTAAGAACGATGTCGCTGCCATTGGTCAAATTGCGCACATTCGCGCCATCCTGGTCCATAATCGCCAGTCTTTTGACACGGTTGAGCTTCGGACCGGATTCATTGACGAATACAACACGCGTATCAAAATAGCCTTTTTCGCCTGTCAAACGCTCATAGATCGCATCGGAAATAATATGCGCAACACGACGCCAATTCTCTCGGGTTGTAAAGAACTGCTCGCCAGCCATCTGTTCGCCGACAAAAGTGTCCCAGAGGCGAAACTCGGCTTTTAAACGGCCACCCTCATTTGTAACGCGGCCAATAACCAGTGCTTGCGCGTTGATGACTTTCCAATCTTCAAATCGAGGCGCAGCATCAGGGTTTGATACTTTTTCAATGAATGCGCCCTTCTCGATCGGAGCAAACAAACCAGAACGGCGAAGATTATCTTCAACAACCTTGCTAATTTGCGCGCCTATATCATCCCCAGAAATGAACTCGGTGATTGCAATCGGCAACGGTTCGATATTGCCCTTATTGATGTCAATTTCGACAAGGGCGCGCGCGGGCATCGTCAGCATCATCACCAATGCCAAACAGGCCGAAACAGCGGCAATCAAACGGACTGGTGTCGATTTTGCCATGGGAACATTCCTTTGTAGACCGGGTATTTCAGAATTTATGTCATTCTTTATAGAGATCAAATGTGTCATCGAAACATCTCCGAAGGATCGAAGTTCACAACGACATCGCGCCAGCTATCGAACTTATCAGGTGGCAATTGAAAGCCTTGGGCACCACAACGGGCAACTGCACGTACAGCACTTTCATCGAGTTGGCGGTTGCCAGACGATGATGTTACGCGCGGTTTGCCTTCAATTGTTGCACCTTGGCTAAGCTGGAATTGTACAGAAACCTTTAGGCCTTCTTCGCCCTGCGCGCTGGCGGGTACGGACCAACAGGCTTGGATTTGCCCTCTAAGAGAATCCATCTCGCTCTGGGTAAGCGTATTACCGGTGGTTGTTTTCTCGCCGCCGGCAGAAGCTTGCTGATTGTTCGCTTTTGATCCGCCGCCAGAACCTTGCTCGCGATTGAGAAGCGATGCAACTTCATCGGCCGTCTCTTTGGTTTCTTCCTGCTGAGCAGCATATTGCGATTGTTGGTTTTCTTCTATCTTGCGTTCAGGTGTTTTGGCCGTTTGCGCAGGCTCAGATTCTTCTGTCTTCTCGGCGGTTTCCACTGGCTTAGGTGGTTCAGGCCGCGCCTCAGGCGTTGGCAGCTCGCTTGGCAGTTCAACAAACTCTTGTTCAGGTTCGGGCGCAGGCTCTGGTTCAGCTTCGGCTGCGGCAACCGCTTCCTCAACCGGATCGGGCGTAACCTCTTCCTTTGGCTCCGGAATGGGCGCAACTTCTGTGGCCGGTGTTGATTCCGGTTCAGGCGTTTCTTCTACAATCGGGGTCGGTTCTTCACGTGGTGAAGGGCGTGGCAAAGGCACATCGACAGGATCAGGCAACCGCGCCTCTTCAACTTCTGCTGCCTTTTGCGTCTCGGTTTCAGGCGTTGATTGATCCAGCTCTTGATTGCCAACATTGACGGCATCCGGTTCAGGCTCAACCGGTTCTGTCGGTTCTAAAGCAGCCGGTCCGTCCTTAGGCGCATCTTCGGCACCTTCCTGGATCTGGGTCAACTCTTCGATAGAAACAAGCTCGATCGGCAGCGCCTCTACATCATCCACGTCAAAGGCATCCGGTGCACTTATGTTCACCAGACCCCAGCCCAATATCAGAGCATGAAGCGTTACAGATGTGGCTAAGCCTGCTCGCATTGCGAGTTACCCGTCACTTTCCTGGAGGGTCACAAGGCCAAGGTTCTTGAACCCTGCCTGATTTATACGACCCATCACACGCATAATCGCGCCATAGTCAGCTGCTTGGTCACCTCGAATATAGATCCGCTCATCATACCCAGTTTGTGCGATCGCTTCGAGCTTAGGCACAATTTCCTCTATCGGGATAATGGTCTCCTGCAGGAAAATTTCACCCTCACCATTCACCGAGATCGTAATCGGTTGCGTATCGGAGTTGAGCGCTTTTGCTTGTGTCTCTGGAAGATCAATTGGCACGCCAACGGTCAAAAGAGGTGCAGCAACCATAAAGATGATCAGCAGCACCAGCATCACATCCACGAAGGGTGTGACATTGATTTCAGCAATCGGACGCGCAGCAGCTGGGCGGCGGTTTCGTTTGCGACGAGAGATATATCCACCTGCGGTTGCCATATGCGTTACTCCGCTGCGCTTTGTTGCTGCGAGGCAGAACGCTCATCGATCTGACGCGATAAAATGCCGGAGAATTCATCGGCAAATGCTTCAAGTCGCGAGCCGATCTTGCTCGCATCGGTCGTCAACTTATTATACGCCAACAAGGCCGGAATAGCGGCGAGTAGACCAATCGCAGTCGCCAGAAGCGCTTCTGCAATACCTGGTGCAACGACCGCCAAGTTCGTGGAATCAGAACCGGCAATCGCCTGAAATGATGTCATGATGCCGATGACGGTACCAAACAGACCGACATAAACCGCTACAGACCCCACTGAAGCGAGAAAGCCGAGCCGAGATTCGAGGCGATCCATCTCGCGAACCAATGCAACATCCATCGCGCGATCAATGCGGCTTTGCAGGCCGATCGGCGAACGAGCGCCTCGTTCAAAAGACTTTTTCCACTCGCGCATTGCCGCAACAAATAGCGATCCCATACCTGACGTTTTACGGTCCGATAGTGTGCTGTAGAGCTCTTCCAGCGACTGGCCCGACCAGAAGTTTTCCTCAAAACGATTGAGTTGAGAACGCATTCGGCGAAATGCAAACATCTTGTCGAGCATAATGGCCCATGTCCAAACCGATGCCGCCAACAGGCCGATCATGACTGCTTTTACAATCCATCCCGCTTGCAAGAACAAGCCCAATATCGAAACGTCATGTGCCGGTGCCGCCAGTGCCAATTGTTCCATGAATGTAGTTCCTCGAATCCGAACGCCCGGCGTTTTTGGTCACCGGGCGGCTAAAATGCGCGCTTTGGTGTCTGGTATTCACTGCAGTTGCAGATTTAGCAAACGCTTCAAGCACAAATTGGGTCAAACAATGGCACAAGCGTGACACCGCATGATTTGGTGCATTAATAAGCTGTTATCCTTAAAGAACTGTTAGGATTCACGCGCGCTGAGCGGCGGTATCATCAACCAATGACTGAAACTTCTCTTTCCAATCTGGAAGGAATCGCCGCGGTTTTCCCGCTTCATTGATCAATGCCGCAGTAACTTCTGCATCAATGAGCACATCATCATCGCGCAATATTTGCTGCGCCATTTGGCACCGTGCGCCACCCACAAAAGCAACCTTGGTTTCAATACGCAAAATATCGTCGATGCGGGCGCTGGCATTGAAATTGACTTCCATACGCCTCACGACCCAAAAAAGCGGTCCGTTTTCGGCAGAAAGCAGTTCTGTATGGTGAACATCAATACAGCGCAACAAATCAGAACGACCGCGCTCTAAGAACTCCAAATAGCGCGCGTGATAGACCGCACCTGAAAAGTCGGTATCTGCAAAATAGACGCGCGCAATGAGCCGATGGGTTTTGCCATTGATGCCGCCAGCTAAAGCAACATCGCCACCCAATTTTCCAAGTTCATCATTTGTCACATTGCCACCCGCTAACACACATCGTTGTCAGTTCCATGAATGCAAGCAAAACCAGATGGAATGCAAGACCGATAAGCTCGCACTAAAGCGAAACGATTTCGCCTCGTGCCGGATAATTATTTTGTTGAATGAAGTCGATAGTGCCCAAAAAGTCCTCGAGGTTCGGGCGACCCCAGGGTGCGCTTTGAACGCTCGAATAGAACAATGTATTGTCCGGTTTAATAAAGAACATACCCGGCTCAGCAAACTTAATCGGCTCTTCAACACCCACAGATGTAAGGCCGCGGCTAGTGGAGATAAACAATCCCCATTGGCGCGCTTGCTGCAAACTCAAATTATAGACCAAGTTCAGTTTTTCCAGTTCTGCTTCATCCCACATCTGCTGCGCACGATCTTGAGCATCAACTGAAATAGCCGTGATCATTGCGCCCTTCTCAGCAAAGCGATCGACAAGACCGTCAATTTCTTTGAGCTGGCGGCGGCAAACTGGGCAATGCCATCCGCGATAAAACACCAGAATTGAGAATGTTTCTGGCGTCTCGTTCATCAAACTCCAATTGCCTTCATGAAGTGTTGGCAGTGTCAGCTCCGGTACCGGCTGGCGCGGAATTAGGGTTTGAATATCGTTTGTCACTATTGCTCTCCGTCGATCTCAAAATAAGTTCATTGATCTGGCTCTATCATTCTCGTGTTAAAAATACACGTCGCAAGGTTTACCAAGCAATGCAAGCCTACCCGATCTCAACCAGGTTAATTTCCGGCGGCATGCCAAGCCTTACAGGTAGGATTGAAAAACCTAAACCGCCCGAAACCAACAAATGTCTCCCGTTTTCAACAACATGCCCGTACGCATAGCGATTTTTGAAACCGGAGGGCACGACCGGTGACCAACCAAAAAGACGGATCTGACCTCCATGCGTATGACCTGACAGCGTGAGTGACACCCGGTCACTTACTTGCGGGAAGATGTCAGGTTCATGGGCCATCAAAAGAATTGGTTCGTCGGATATTACTTTGGAAAGTGTGGCATCCAAATCGTCTCGACCGCGCCAAAAGCTTCGGCCAAGGCTTTGGTAGGGCGGAAATGCAAGCTGATCGCCCAATCCCGCAATCCAAAACCCTGATCCATCTTTTTCCAAGCGCGTAGCATCATTTTCATAGAGCTTGATACCTGCCGCTTCCAATGCTTGGCCAGCAAGGGTTGGGCCATCTTGGCGTTCTTGTGCAGCTTTGTCGGCCCACCAATCATGATTACCAAGTATTGCATGTACGCCAAGTGGCGCTTTAAGCCTACCAAGTTCTGCAGACCATTGTTCCGCCGAGACTGAACCGGTAACCAAATCCATACTCGATAGATAATCGCCTAAAAGCAGAACAATGTCTGCGCCCAGTTCGTTTGTTGAAGCGACAATCCGCGATAGTCGTTTTGCGCTCATCCAAGGTTCACAGGCATGAATGTCTGAAAGCAAAGCAACGCGCAGCTTCAAACCATTTGGCCAATTGGGCAATGTCAACTGGTTCCGCTTGATACGGCGTAAGATAAACGGCTCTACAGCGGTAACATATAATGCGCTGCTGACAATGGAAGCGACGCCTAGGCCCAGGAAACGCATAAATCGACGCCGCGTGAACCTCATTCCTGTTCAAACAGACCTGTCTGAACAGCTGCCATATCACTAGGTGCCTTAATGCCCAAATGATCCCAAGCACGCGGTGTCATGATCCTACCGCGCGGTGTCCGCTGCAAAAAGCCCTGCTGAATGAGATAGGGTTCGATAATGTCTTCAATCGCATCCCGTGGCTCTGACAACGCTGCCGCAATTGTCTCGATCCCGACCGGCCCGCCACCAAAGTTCTTCGCGATCTGATTGAGATATCGGCGATCGAGGGAGTCCAGTCCAATGGAGTCCACTTCCAAACGGGACAGTGCGGTATCGGCAATCTGTCGCGTTACGCAGTCTGCTTTTGCAACATCAGCAAAGTCACGCACGCGGCGAAGCAACCGTCCCGCAATGCGCGGTGTTCCGCGTGATCGGCGTGCAATTTCCATCGCGCCTTCATCATCTATATTTAGTCCCATAATGCGCGCGCCGCGACGGACAATTTTTTCGAGCTCTTCTGGTGTGTAGAATTCCAGTCTAACGGGGATGCCAAACCGATCGCGCAAAGGTGTGGTTAAAAGGCCGAGCCTGGTTGTTGCCGCCACTAGTGTGAATTTTGATAGATCGATTTTAACCGATCGAGCCGCAGGTCCTTCGCCAATGATGAGATCAAGTTGATAATCTTCCATGGCCGGATAAAGAATTTCTTCGACCGCCGGATTGAGCCGATGGATCTCATCAATAAACAGCACATCGCGTTCTTCAAGATTGGTCAGCAGCGCTGCTAAATCACCAGCCTTTGCAATCACCGGGCCTGACGTAGAACGAAAATTAACACCCAGCTCCTTAGCCATAATCTGAGCCAGCGTTGTTTTGCCCAATCCGGGAGGGCCGACAAACAACACGTGATCGAGCGCTTCGCCGCGGTTTTTTGCTGCTTCGATGAACACTTTGAGATTCTCGCGTGCAGCCTTCTGTCCGGTGAAATCATCGAGAAATTGCGGGCGCAAAGACGCATCAATATCTTCGCCGCGCTTTTCAGCATCAATCAGTCTTTCGGTATCGCTCATGTAACACTACTGCCTTGGCTCGAAAAACACTTCAAGGCCTAGCTTGGTTCGAAAATGCCAAGTCAGAACTCCAACCGCGACACTAATGACCAATATCGATGGCAATAAAACGCCAACCAAAAGCGGGACTGCAATCAGCATTGCCACCACGAGAAATGCGCCTCCGGCAACCGCCGCAGCGGCAGCAATTTGTGCTGAGCCAATTGGGAAATACACACGCCAACTCATAATGCCCAGCCCCGCACAAACGCCTATCGACAATGGTTGAGCAATGAGAAAATATCCTGAAAAACCCAGAATGAATAAGAACGGCACACCTATCGCCAAGCCGATCAATGCTGAAATCCCAAGCAGCCGCCCCTTATCTGCAATTTCCACTTTTGGCGCATCTCTCATTTCGCCAACTCCTTAAGGCCCAGGCGGATCAATTGAGCGCTTTGGGCATCTTCACCCGCTTCCTTCATCGCTGCACCAACCGCGTTGGCGGCTTGTTCACGACTGTAGCCAAGATTTGAAAGCGCCGATACCGCATCTGTTACAGCGCTCGGAGCAACGCCTTCACCAAGCTCTTGTTTCAGGCCCATAGTGCCAGCGGCATCACCAGCAAAAGCCGGTGCTTTGTTTTTGAGCTCGGTTACAATGCGCTGCGCAACCTTGGGTCCAATCCCCGGCGCGCGTGCCACCATCGCTTTATCCTGAAGCGCAATAGCGTTGGCCAAATCCGATGCCGTAAAGGTGGACAAAATCGCCAGCGCAACCTTCGCGCCAACACCTTGAACGCTTTGCAGCAAGCGAAACCAATCGCGCTCAAGTTGCGTTTCAAATCCGAAGAGTTTGAGCTGATCTTCCCGAACATAAGTTTCGATATAAAGCGTCGCCGCTTCACCAGCATGTAAATTCGCCATCGTACGCGACGAGCAAAACGCAACATAGCCGACACCATGCACATCCAAAATCACATGATCGTCAGCGATTTCGTCTATCGTGCCTTTAAGCTTTCCAATCATGCGGTTTGAAGCCTTTTTTCCAATTGCCGCGCTTTGCGCATATGTGCATGACAAATGGCGACGGCCAATGCATCGGCTGCATCTTCTGAATCAAATTCGGCTTTCGGCATCAATACTTTCACCATCATCGCGACTTGTTGTTTATCGCCGTGACCAACGCCAATGACAGATTTTTTGACTTGGTTGGGGGCGTATTCCTCGACCGGCAAACCCGCCAAGGCTGGCACTAGCATCGCAACACCGCGTGCTTGCCCAAGTTTAAGCGTTGAAGAGCCGCTGGCATTAACGAATGTATTTTCCACCGCCGCCTCAATTGGCATCCATGCATGCAACACATCGCCTAACCCCTCGTGCAACTGGCAAAGCCGAGAAGCAAGATCGCGTTTTGCATCAGATTTAACGGTGCCGGACGCTACAAATCGCAACGAATTGCCGAGCGTTTCCACAACGCCCCATCCCGTACGTTGAAGACCAGGATCGATGCCAATAATGCGAATCGCGTCAGCCATGTTCATCCCCGTTTCATTCGCTTTAACGCATAACAAGGCAAAAGTGAACAAACCAGAAACATTTTTGCAAACTGTTCTAGCGAATTAGATGAATTATGCAGATGGTTTCAAGGTCGGAGGCCCGCCCAGCGTCCATTTTTCAACAAATCGACGATATTCGGTGAATATGCGATATTGAAAGCCCGGTTGATAATTCTGCTGATAAGCATTCCCATTATTCAGCCGAAAAACAGACTTCTCCAATGCATCATAATGGGCTTTAGAACCGTCATGCGCGTAAGAACTATAAAGCGTTAGTTGTTCAACATTTCGTAGCTTAACAAGGGGCTCGAGCGATTGAACAGCTGTGTAAGATAGGTTCAAATCTTCCAAATTGGACAAGTTGCTCAGTGGGCTTAAGTCAAAGGCCCAACTCCGATGCAAACTCAGATCGCGCAGAGAACTAAGCTCAGCGAGTGGCGTCAAATCCTTCACGGGTGTCTGTCCCAGCTCCAAACGAGTAAGGTTTTCCAAACCCCTAAGCGGCCGAAGATCGGTAATATTCGTGTTGTTCAGCGATAGATATTCAAGTTGCGTCACCTGGCCAATTTCGTGCGGTAGCGCGCGCAATGCATCAAGATCGCTGAGATCCAATCTCGTAAGCGTTTCATCATCGATTAACGCGCCAATCCGCGATTGAGCAGCGGCATGCGCATCAAGGCTAGCCTTGTAAATCGGCACCTGATGAAACCCAATCCAGCCCAGCACCATGATGACACCCACACCAAGAAAGCCAAATAATATTCGCATCTTTTCATGCACCTTATTGCGTTTGCCGCATCTTAGGTGCATTTGATTCCCAAACGGTAAACACAGCCCATGTTCGACTTAATCTTAGAACATTTTCGAAACCCGATCTCCCAAATCATTTTACTGGTTGTTTTCATAACCGGCATTGTGCGTGGGTTTTCAGGCTTCGGCTCCGGCATGATCATCGGACCAACAATTGCCGCGTTTTTTACACCGCAATTTGCCATTGGGGCAGTCGCCATCATTGATAGCTTACCAACTGCCAAACTGATCTGGGGTGCGCGCAAAGACATCGTATGGCGGCAGGTTATTCCGATCGTCATTGGCTATGCGTTACTCATGCCGATTGGAATTTGGGTGTTAAAGTCAAGCGATCCTATCGCGCTGCGTTGGTTCATTTCCATATCGATTTGCATTGCCGTTGCTCTGTTGTGGAGCGGTTGGAAATATAGCGGCCCGCGTTCAAAACCTGTATCTCTGGGTGTCGGCGCCGTGGGTGGATTTATGGGTGCATCAAGCGCCCTGCCCGGTCCCGCCCCGCTGCTCTACTGGATGTCTGGAAAAGACAAAGCCACCATCATCCGAGCCAATATGATCTACTATTTGTTCCTGACGGATGTAATCGTGATCGGCGGTTATTGGATGACCAATATTTTCACCGCGCAATCTGTAGCATTAGGAATAGCAGCGTCGCCCGGCTACTTTATCGGCATGATAATTGGAACAAATTATTTCAAAGGCGCAAGCGATAAAACCTATCGCACCATTGCCTTCATAATGATTTTGATTGCTGCCATCGCAAGCCTGCCAATATTGGACAGCGTGTTACGCGGATAATAGTAAAATGACCACGCTCAGCGTTCTTGAAATGCCAATCGAAGTCCCAATGAACAATAAATTGTCCCGACCACTTTGCCTTGCCACTTTAGAACCGCGGGATTGCGGCGCAAGAAATTACCAAGCCCACCGGCGGTAACAGCAAATACGATTGTACTGAAAAAACCGATGAAGGCGAAAATCACGCCGAGTATTAACAGTTGTGCCACCACCGATCCATTTTCTGGGTGAACAAATTGCGGAAGAAACGCCAAGAAAAACAGTGCTGTCTTCGGATTGAGAACTTCCGCCAAAATAGCTTGTACAAAAGCGTCTTTTGCAGAAATTGCTTTTTTTGCTCCTGCTAAGGAAGTGGGCGCTTTTTCGATGATCGCCTTGATGCCAAGATAAATCAAATACCCAGCGCCCAAAAACTTGACGATGCTAAACAAGACCGCTGAAGTCGCGATGATCGCAGAGATGCCCACCACAGCAAGCAATGTGTGAATGATATCGCCGGCTGTTATTCCAGCGCCCGTGGCCAAACCAACTTTGGTGCCCGATGTTGTTGCGCGCGCCACCGTTAACAATGTTGCCGGACCGGGAATGAAAACAAACCCCAAGACAATGGCGACATAGGTGAAAAGGGTAACTTGATCGATCATCGCGTTTACTTAGGCGCTCAACTTCTCCATCAGCTCTTCGGACATATCCTCATTGGAGAACACATTTTGCACATCGTCATCTTCATCCAATGCGTCGAGCAGCTTTAAAAGCGTTGCGCCCTTGTCTTCATTCACCGGCGTGCGGTTTTGTGGCTTCCAGATAATGTTCACAGATTCTGGCTCACCGAGCGTTGCTTCAAGCGCTTTCGATGCACTGCCCAAATCTTCAAACGCGCATGTAATAACATGACCGTCCTCATCGCTCTCAACATCATCGGCCCCGGCTTCAATGGCCGCTTCCATCACGGAATCCGCATCTCCAGCTTCTGGCTTGTAGGTAATTTCACCAATGCGGTCGAACATGAACGAAACAGAGCCAGTTTCACCCAGCTGGCCACCGTTTTTAGTAAAAGCTGCACGAATATTGGAAGC